>CABQHR010000046.1 GCA_902463875.1 uncultured Collinsella sp. | reverse complement strand
CCCGTGCTGCTCTGCTTTGCCGACTGCGTTCCCGTGGTGTTGGTTGCCCCCGGCGGGTTTGCCGTGGTGCATTCCGGATGGAAGGGCACGATCGCGCGCATTTCCGCCAAGGCGTGCCAGGCGCTTTGCGAGGCCGCCGGGTGCGAGCCGCGCGACGTTGCTGCCTATATCGGTCCCCATATCTTGGGTGACGAGTACGAGGTTTCCCAGGAGCTCATGGATCGCTTTGCTGCTGAATTTGCATGCATCGATGCGAGCGCTTCTCGTCTGCTCGATCTTTCCGCGGCCATTCGCGAGGCGCTGGTGGATGCCGGCGTCGATGCGAACAGCATTGTGGACACCCAGCTTTCGACCGTGCGTCAGAACGACCGCTTTTATTCCTACCGCAATGAGGGCGGCACCTGCGGTCGCCATGCTGCGATCGGCGTGATGCTATGAGAAAGATCGCATCGGTCCTGAGTGCCGCGGTGCTTATGCTCACGCTGTGCGCCTGCTCCTCGGGATCTTCCGCCTCTTCCATTACCGTGGCCGGTTCTACGACGTGCCTTCCCATTGCCGAGATTGCCGCCGAGGGCTTTAAGGAAGAGACGGGCACCGACGTGCTGGTCTCTGGCCTTGGTTCCTCTGCTGGCATCGAGGCCGTCAGTGCTGGCACCGCCGATATCGCCAGCTCCTCTCGTGGCCTCAATGCCGACGAGCAAGACCTGGGCCTGACGCCCATCGTTATCGCGCACGACGGTATCGCGGTCATCGTGAACGACGAGAACCCGGTCGATAACCTCTCGACCGAGCAGCTCCGCGATATCTATGCGGGCAAGATTACCAACTGGAAAGAGGTTGGTGGCGAGGACCTGAAGATTCAGGTCATCAACCGCGATGAGGCCTCCGGTACGCGTGAAGCCTTCCGCACCATCGTGATGGACGGCACGCCGTTCGATCGTCGCTCTGCCGTTCTTTCGGGTACGGGCCAAGTACGCGATGTCGTGTCCCGTTCGCGCGGTGCCATCGGCTACATTTCGCTGGGTTTTGTCGATAGTCTCAACGCCAAGACTTCGGTCAAGGCTGTCTCGGTCAATCATGTCGAGGCATCCGAGAAGACGGTTGCAAGCGGTGGCTACCCCATCTCGCGTGACCTTTACTTCTTTGTGAAGGGAACGCCTTCCAAACAGGCGCAGGATTACATCGACTACGTGACGTCCGAAAAGATGGACAAGCAGATTCGCGAGGCGGGCTTTATTCCCGTCACCAACGACGGGAAGGGGAGTGAGTAGCATGGAGGCACAGGAAAACTCCCAGACTGAGCAGACTCCTCAGGCACCCAAGAAGCGTGAGCTGGCACTCGTGTCGCGCAGCACCTATATCAAGGAGAAGGCCCTGCAGTGGATCTTCTTTGCCTGCGCGTTCTTGGCGGTCGTCACCGTCATCCTGATTTTTGTCTTCACCACGTACTCGGCGCTGCCCGTCTTTACCGATATTGGTTTGGCAGACTTTTTTAGCTTTACGTGGGCGCCCTCCGAGGGACATTACGGCATCATGTCGTTGCTGGCCGGTTCGGGCCTGGTGACCGTCGGTGCCCTTGCCATGGGCGTGCCCCTGGGCGTCGGTACGGCCGTGTACCTGGTCGAGATTGCCAGCAAGCGCGTGCGCAAGCTCATCAGTCCCGCCGTCGACCTGCTGGCGGGCATCCCCTCCATCATCTATGGCTTTTTTGGCATGATCATCATCCGCCCGTTTATCGCACAGCTGACCGGCGGCCTTGGTTTTGGTGCGCTGACGGCGTGGTTCGTGCTCGCCATCATGATTGTCCCCACCATCACCACGCTTACCATCGATGCCCTCAACTCCATTCCCATGGGTATTCGCGAGGCATCGTATGCCATGGGTGCTACTAAGTGGCAGACCATCTATAAGGTCGTGCTACCTGCCGCCAAGCTGGGTATCGTGGATGCGATCGTGCTGGGTATGGGCCGTGCCATCGGCGAGACCATGGCCGTGCTCATGGTCGTGGGTAACGCCCCAGTTATTCCCGACAGCATTGCGAGCCCCATCTCGACGCTCACGAGCCAGATCGCGCTCGACATGAGCTATTCCTCTGGTCTGCACCGCTCGGCGCTGTTCGGCATGGGCGTGGTCCTGTTTATCATCTCCGCCACGCTGGTGGGCGTCGTCCGTCTGATTTCCAAGAAGAAGAGGGGGTAGGCTATGTCCGATTCCGTTGACACGACGGTCGATACGACCTCGTCGCGCGAGCGCATCAAGCGTGCCCTTTCCCACGGCAAGAAGGGCCGCATCAACAAGGACCTGTCCAACAAGATCATGCTTGGCGTGTTTCGTGCCGCGGCATACATCACCACACTGGTGCTGGTCGCTATCATCGCCTACGTGGTCATTAACGGCCTGCCGCATATCTCGCTCGACTTTATCTTCGGTTGGCCCCAGGGCGTCAACGCCGAGGGCGGAATTTGGCCCACGATCGTCTCGACCGTCTATGTGACGGCGCTCGCCATGCTTATCTGCACGCCGATTGCTGTGCTGGCAGCCGTCTATCTGGCCGAGTACGCCAAGCAGGGCAAGGTCGTCGAGCTCATTCGCTACGCTGCTGACGCTTTGGCCTCGGTGCCCTCTATCGTTATGGGCCTGTTTGGCTACGCCTTGTTTGTCGAGGCCATGGGTCTGGGCCTTTCGATGGTCTCGGCCGCTCTGGCACTCGCGCTCTTGATGCTTCCCATCGTCATGCGCACCACCGAAGAGGCCATTCGCGCCGTTCCGCGCTATATCCGTTGGGGCGCGTACGGCCTGGGCGCCACCAAGTGGCAGGTCGTCTCCAAGATCGTGCTTCCTTCTGCCTTTGGCCGTATTGCCACGGGCATCGTCCTCGCCATTGGCCGTGCCATTGGCGAGACCGCGGTGGTGCTCTACACCATGGGCCAAGCCATCAATCTACCTATTTCGCCGCTCGATTCCGGCCGCCCCATGACGGTTCACCTGTACCTGCTTGCAAACGACGGCATCAACATGAACGCAGCCTACGGCACCGCGCTCTTGCTGATGGTGATCATTCTGGCCTTCAACCTGTTTGCGCGCTTCCTGTCGCGCAAGCGTCGCTAGTTAAGGAGTCCCATGTCCGTTTATCAGTCCGCTCCCACGCTGGAGCAAGCGGCCATTACGGCCAAGGATTTCAACTTTTGGTACGGTGACTTTCATGCGCTGACGGGGCTTGACCTCAACATCGCCAAAAACGCCATCACCTCCTTCATTGGCCCTTCGGGCTGCGGCAAGTCGACGTTTTTGCGCTGCATCAACCGCATGAATGATCTGATCGAGGGTACGCGCGTCGAGGGCACCATGACGCTCGACGGCAATGATATCTATGCCGAGGGCGTCGACCCGGTCGATCTCCGTCGTCGCGTGGGCATGATCTTTCAGCAGCCCAACCCGTTTCCCAAATCCATCTACGAGAATGTCGCCTTTGGCCCTCGTCTGCAGGGCGTGACTAGCAAAAGCGACCTCGATGACATCGTGGAAGAATCGCTCAAGCGCGCCAACCTCTGGAAAGAGGTATCCAATCAGCTCAACAAGGATGGTTTGGCGCTCTCGGGCGGTCAGCAGCAGCGTCTGTGCATCGCGCGCGTGCTTGCGGTGCAACCCGATGTTCTCCTGATGGACGAGCCCTGCTCCGCCATCGACCCCACGTCCGTCTCTAAGGTCGAGGATCTGATGGCCGAGCTGGCGCCCGAGATGACGATCATCATCGTCACGCATTCAATGCAGCAGGCAGCTCGTATCAGCGACTACACCGCATTCTTCTTGCAGGAAGTTGCCGGCGAGCCCGCCACGCTCATCGAGTATGGTCAAACCGACGCGATCTTCACCAGCCCGGTGGACTCGCGGACGGAAGACTATATCACCGGCCGCTTTGGCTGATCGGTGCGACTAGTCCCAAGCCGATCGGACCTGGTCCGGTGCGTATTCACTGTGCGGGCTGCATGACCGCACCCAACTGATTGGAGTGAACCATGCGCAAACTGTTTTCCCGTCAGCTCGTCGAGGCCCGTCACGAGATGCTGAGCATCTATGAGGCCGTCGATCTGGCTCTCCACGATGCCGTGAAGGCCTATGTGACCGACGACCGCAAGCTCGCCACCAAGACCAAGAAACGTACGCTTTCGATTGACGCGCGCTGCGCCAACCTGGAGGCCGTCTGCTACAACCTGATCGCCACGCAGTCACCGGTCGCCTCCGACTTCCGCCTGCTTCAGACGATCATCTACGTCGACTTCAACCTGCAGCGCATGACCGATAAGGTCCGTCAGATCTGCCGTGCCACGCGTCATATGATCAAGGCCGACATCTCGCTGCCCCAGGAGCTCGTCGGTACGGTTGAGGCCGAGGCCGAAGCTGTTTACCAGGTGCTGGGCTCTTCGCTTTCTGCGCTCGTCACCAATGACATGTCCATCATCTGCAACCTGGCCGTCGAGGACGAGCCAGTGCACGCCGCCTACGAGAAGTTCTTCCGCACCTTTAACCGTATGGATACAGGTGACTTTATGGACGACGACAGCAACTATGACGACCTGCGCCGCGCCATCATGGTTTCGCGCTACCTCGATCGCATCGCTTCCATTTCCATCGATGCCGCTTGCCGTCTGACCTTCCTGTTGACTGGTCAGCGTATGAACGCCGGCGATATCGCCCGCACTGATGAGGACGAGCTCGAGAGCATGCGCGTGCCTTCGGGCGAGGGTGTTATCATGAGGCCCGCCGTCGACGCTCGCTACGTTGCCAAGGTGCCCGCTAACGAGGTCAGCGAGGGTCTTCGCTACCTGCTCGATCATCTTGAGGACGAGGACGATGGCGAGGACGACGAGGAGTAAGTGACCCCGTTCGTCGAAAGATTGTAAATACCTAAGTGAGCGCGGCCTTGCACATGCGGGGCCGCGCTCTTGCGTTAGCATGGGACTACTTGTTTGGCTGTCAGCGGAGGCGATTGGCAATGGATAACTATTTGGACTTGATGCGCGCTCGCCGCGAGCAGATTCTGGAACGTTTTTATGCGGCGCTCGATCGCGCGGGCCGCCCCCACGACGCCGCGCGCCTCATTGCCGTGTCCAAGACCGTTGGTGTCGATGAGACCGTTGCCGCCATCCAGACGGGGTATCGCCATTTTGCCGAGAACCGCCCGCAGGAGCTGGTTCGCAAGCTCACGGGTCTGGCGGAGCATCCGGAGCTGCCCGAGGTGCGCTTCGATATGATCGGCAACCTGCAGACCAATAAGATCAATGCGGTGCTGGGCTCAGCCGAGCTGATTCACTCGGTGGGTTCGCTGCATCTGGCGCAGGCGATCTCGAGCCGTGCTGTCCGCAAGATTGAGGCAGGCGAGCTCGCCGGCCCCCAGCGTGTGCTCATTGAGGTCAATGTGAGTGGTGAGGAGTCGAAGGGAGGCTTTTCGCCCGATGAGATTCGCGCCGCCGCGGGTGAGCTTGCGGAGCTTGAGGGAATTTGCGTGCAGGGGCTTATGACTATGGCGCCCCGGGGGAATAAGGATGTGGCACGCCGCACCTTTGCGGGGCTTCGTGAGCTGAGGGATGAGCTGGAGGCGGCGCATCCCGATCTGAACCTGCCTGAGCTTTCCTGCGGCATGAGCGAGGACTTTGAGCCTGCCCTTGAGGAGGGCTCTACGCTCGTTCGCCTGGGCAGGGTAGTATTTAGCCCGGAGTTTGCAGTAAAATAAGGCTCTGAAGTGCGCACTGATTATCGGGGCGCCTGCACTAAACCGCGAGAGGACACAACCATGGGCTTCCTTGACGAGATTAAAAATAAGATGCACCTGGGCGGCCAGCAGGGTTACGACCAGGGTTATGGCCAGGACGACGACTACGGCTACGATGACGGCTATGACGATAGTTATCAGGGCAACGGCTACAGCGGTGCTTCGGGCGAGGGCTTCTACACCCAAGACGAGCCGAGCAACGGCCTGCTTGGCCAGACGCGCCGCGGTGAAGCTGAGTCGGTTGCCGTGTATACGCGCTCCGGTCAGCTTGTCGGCGATGACTCCCGTCATGCCACGACGTATAACCCGCCTTCGCGCTCGCAGGACAGCGTTGCGAGCGGTTATCGTCCTGGTGCCTATGACACGCCGTCGAGCTACGCCGAGAACACCCGCGCCCGTGCCGCCGCTGCGCCCGCGCCTGCACCGAGCGATGCCTCGGCCTATGCGAGCAATATCATCAACGCCACGCCGCAGCTGCCGGCCTATGTCCTGCGCCCCGAGAGCTATGACGACGTGGAGACCGTAGTGCGCCGCGTTCGCACCAAGCAGCCTGTCGCACTGATTTTTGTGGGCGTACGCACCGAAGTTGCCAAGCGCGTCTTGGACTTCTCTTACGGCTTTGCCTGCGGTCTGGGTGCCACGGTCAAGGAGGTGGGCGACCGCGTGTTCATGGTGCTGCCCGCCGGCTGCGAGGTCAAAGATTCCGATCTCAAGAAGCTTCGTGCCGACGGCTACCTTAAGTAAAGACAAGACGAGGAGATTCCCATCAACATCTACACTATCGTCCAGCTGGTCAACACGCTGTTCAACTTCTATTCCACGCTCATTGTCGTCTACTGCTTTATGACGTGGATTCCCATGAAGCAGGGTGGTTTGCTTCAGGATATTGCTGCGGTGCTCGATAGCGTGTGCGGTCCGTGGCTCAACCTGTTCCGTCGTTTCATCCCGCCGATGGGCGGTATCGATTTTTCGCCGGTCGTTGCGATTATTGCGTTGCAGTTGGTGCAGAGGCTGGTTCTGCAGCTTCTTATAGGTATACTCGTATAGAACTGACTTAGTAACTTACGTCGGGCGTGTAGCGCCGAGGCGATGAAAAAGGAGACTTGTTATGGCTATTACCCCTGCAGACATCCAGGCTCAGACTTTCTCTGAGGCCAAGCGTGGCTACGATCCCGCCGAGGTCGACGTCTTCTTGGAGACGCTGTCCTCCGAGGTTGACGCTATGCTCGCTAAGATCGTCGACCTTAAGGGCCGCCTGACTGCTACCGAGCAGCAGCTTGCCGATGCGCAGGCTCAGCTTGCCCAGGCTCAGGATGCCACCGCCCAAGCCGTTCCTGCCGCCCCCGTGGCTGCTCCCGCCCCTGACTTCTCCGCTCAGGAGCGCCAGATTTCCGCTGCCCTGATCGCTGCCCAGCAGACCGCTGAGACCATCGTCAACGATGCCAACGAGAACGCTGAGCGTATCCGCAACGAGGCTGACGCTAAGGCCCGCGAGGTTATCCGCCAGGCTCTGACCGAGAAGCAGGCCGAGCTCGAGGAAATCGATCGTCTCAAGGCTTCCCGCGAGGAGTTCAAGGCCGAGTACCTCAAGCTCATCCAGCACTTCATGGACGATGCCCAGAACTCCTTCCCGGCCGACCTCATGGCCTCCACGCCGGTCGGTTCTGCCGCTTCTCCTGCGGTGACTGTTCCCGCCGAGCCGCTGCCCGTCGCTGACCCGGTTGTCCCCGTGGCCGATCCCTTCGCCCCGATCGACAACTTTGCCGCCGACGACCTGGACTAGCATCAGAGCTACAATCTAGTGTCCTTAAGAGGAGCTCGCACCTGCGGGCTCCTCTTTTGTGGCTGTATACGGGTTGGGAAACAAAACGCCGAGCTCTGCATGCGATAGGACAGAACTCGGCGAAGGGCGCGTGGTAAAAGGTAGATTTTAAGGTATGTCTAAAAACTACTTGAGGAGGAAGTTGGAGAGGGGAATAGTGCGGGCCTCGCGATGCTCGGGATCGGCGATGTGGTCGGCGGGATAGCCACAGACGAGCATGTGATAGGGATAGACGCCCTTGGGCAGATTGAACTGCTCCTGCGCCACCTCAGGCTTAAAATGGCATACCCAGCACGTTCCCAGGCCCTGCTCGGTGGCCTCCATCATCATCTGGTCGCACACGATGGACGTATCGATTTCACTGGAATTCATCTGGTCATACGGGCGCACCCAAGCATCATCGGTAACGCTGCAAATAAGGAAGACAAGCGGAGCTCCAAAGATAGACCCATCACGAGCAAACCGAGGCTGACAAGCAGCAGCCTTCTCCAACAGCTCAGGCGTATCCAGCACCATCACACGGGCTGGATGATTATTACAAGCAGAAGGAGCAATCCGCCCCGCCTCAACAATGGCATCCACTACCGACTGCTCAACAGGACGGTCCTCAAAAGAACGACAAGAATACCGACCACGAGCCAGATCCAAATAAGACATACAAGCCCTCCTAAAATTAAAAATCAAACAAACCCAAAGTAACCCAAAGAGTACCCAAAGCAGCAGTCGGCCAAACGCTCATCAAGGGCCAAAGTGTCCGAACGGGTACCAAAGGTCCCTTCAGCCAAACCCCCATTGCGTTAAAATTAAAAATCAAACAAACCAAAAGTAACCCAAAGAGTACCCAAAGCAGCAATCAGCCAAACGCTCATCAAGGGCCAAAGTGTCCGAACGGATACCAAAGGTCCCTTCAGCCAAACCCCCATTGCGCTAAATCTATCAGCCAAAGTTCCCAATGGTGGTACGTAAGGCGAAGGGCCGGCCACGGTTTACTTTCGAACGACTCTGCAAAGCAGCCGGAGTGAGAAAGCAAACCGTGGCCGGCCCTTCGCCGCCGGGACACGTACCCCCAATTAACTGTTCTTCATGACAATCGAATCCACGACATCGGCCACATTCTCGCAGCAGTCGGCGCAGTACTCCAGGAAGGCGTACACGTCACGCCAAGCGATGACCTCGAGCGGGTCCTTGCCGTTAACGTGCAGGTTACGCATGGCGTTGATATAGAGCTCGTCGGCCTCGGACTCGATGGTGTTGATCTGGATGACGAGCTCGCGCAGCGTTTTGGACTTGCGGTAGTTAGGCAGCTCGACCATCAGGTCTTTCATGGCGCGGCAGGCGTCGGTCACCTTGTGGGCGATCACGATGGCATCGGGATGGATGCTCTGGATGTTGGTGAAGTAGACGCGCTGCACGACGCCCTCGATGCGGTCGAGCACGGTGTCGAGCGAGCAGCTCATCAGGTCCAGATCCTCGCGCTCAAGCGGGGTGATAAAGGCGGTGAGCAGGGCGTCCTCAAGCTCATGGTGCTTCTTGTCGGCCGCATGCTCGATCGCATGCATCTTGTCGAGCATATCGTGAATCTTTGCGGGATCGAAGTTCTCGAAAATCTTGGTAAGCAGCTCGGCGGCCTGGACGGCGAGGTCGGCGCAGGCGACGTAGTTGTCAAAGTAGAACGAATCGGGTTTCTTTGCCATGAGTGGGTCCTTTCGAGGCGAAGACGGGTGGGTGAGGTGTTACGGTCCGGATGGACGTTCGGTTTGATTAGATGAACATCATGAACAGCTTGGCCATGACAAAGCTGATGAGTCCGCAGGCGGGGAAGGTGAAGAACCAGGTGAACATCATGTCCTTGACGACGCCGAAGTTGATGGCCGAGAGGCGTTTGACGGCACCGACGCCCATGATGGCGCAGGTCTTGATGTGCGTGGAGGACACGGGGATGCCGGTAAGGGTGGCAAGCAGCAGGTTCGCGGCGCCCGCCAGGTCGGCGGAGAAGCCCTGGTACTTTTCGAGCTTGACCATGCTCTGGCCAACGGACTTGATGATGCGCTCGCCGCCCACGCTGGTGCCGATGCCCATGGTGGCCGAGCATAGCAGCATAATCCAGATGGGGATGCCGGCATCGCCGACGCTCGTCTGGCCGCTGGCAAAGGCCACGCCTAAAAAGAGCACGCCGATGAACTTCTGTCCATCCTGCGCGCCGTGCATAAAGCTCATGGCCGCAGCGCTCGCGATCTGAGCGTATTTAAAGAAGACATTGGCACGTCGCCTGTTGGCGGCGGCGAAAAGAATCGAGACGAGCTTGCACAGGACCCAGCCCATGACAAAGCCCAGACCGATGGAGAGCGCCAGGCCGTAGATGACCTTCATCCACTCGTGGACGTTGACGCTGCTCGCACCGCCGAGGGCGATGGCGGCACCGGTCAGGCCGGCGATAAGGCTGTGGCTTTGCGAGGTGGGGATGCCAAAACGCGACGCTGTGGCGCCGTAGACGACGATGGAGAACAGCGCCGCGCACAGACAGGCGAGCGCCATGGTGCTGTTTCCGCCAAAGTCGACAATATGGGAGATGGTGTTGGCGACGCTCGCGTTAAAGTGCGTCATGATGAGCACGCCCAAGAAGTTGAATGCGGCACTCATGAGAATGGCGGCGCGGGCGGGCATGCAACGCGTAGTGACGCAGGTCGCGATGGCGTTGGGTGCGTCGGTCCATCCATTGACGAAGATGGCGCCGAGCGCGAGGATCACGGTGACGGCAAGGACTGGGTTCGACACAAGTTGGCCGAGGAAGGTTGAGAACGTTACGTCCATATATGGGCTTTCTCGAAGTTTGCAGGCACGTTACAGAAACATGATAAATCGTATCACCTCCTGCGGGTTTCTTTACCGAGTTCTGATGGGAGCAGTGAATTTTTTGGCACTAAAA
>CABQHR010000045.1 GCA_902463875.1 uncultured Collinsella sp. | reverse complement strand
CGGAGCTCGCGCCTCCCTCCTCGGCATATTTGGCGGCGGCATCGATCTGGTCGTCAGTCACCGTGTCGGCCGAAGGCACCTTGAGCTTAAAGGCGGCCTGGCTGCTTAGGTCCTGTCCGTCGCTCTTGATCGTGACCTGCGCCTTGGTGGTCGGGACGGTATAGATGGTGCCGTCGGCCGCGATGGGAGAGGCAGCGATGGAGAGCGTGTAATCGCCGGGCAGCAGTTTGATGCCGCGGCCGTGCTCGTCAACATAGAGCGTTTCGCTCACGGATGAGCCATCAGCGTCCTGACCGCTCACCTGTACGGGAATCTTAGAGCTGGTGGAACAGTCGAGGCCCGCGGCATGCACGCCAATCTGCACCGACATCATCGTGTGGGCATTGGCGGCGACAGCGGCAGCCTGCTCTTGCTGATATCCGTTCCAGGCAGCATAGCCTGCACCGCCGGCGACGAGCGCGGCGGCCACGATACCGGCGACCATCAGATTGCGGCGCTTGGGCGACATCTTGCGATGACGAACCTCGGCCTCGCGTGCCGAAGGAACGGACGGTAGGGGAATATCGCCCATGGCGATGGTCTCGTCCACGGCTGGTGCGGAACCCAGGCCAGGAAGCTCGCGGGTCAGCGAATCCTCGGCCGGCAAGCTGTCGAGCAAGACGGTTTCCTCGCCCGTGTCGGATTCGGGCTGATTGCCGGCCTCGCTTTCGGTGTCTTCGTGACCTGCCTCGTCTTCGGTGGGCGCGGCGCCATCGTCTTTTGCATCCTGATCATCGAGCTGCGCCTCGATTTCCGGCTCATCCTGCACATTAACGCTCGAATCGTCAAACGTAATCTCGGCCAGCGCGATCTGGTCTAGACTCTCCAGGGCCTCGGCACACGCTTCTGCATCTTGGACCGCATCCTCTTGGCCCATCGTCTCATCTTTCATATATCCCCCAAGCTCAATATCGGGACAACAATGTACCCAAAAACGGGGCTCCATAGAGCCGCCGCATGATTTGAAATCCGATTTTATATATGCGCGTGTTTTTGAATAGATGAATAGAGGCGCAACGACAAAAAGCCCCCGGAAAGCGAGCGAAACGCTTTTCGGGGGCTCTGCGAGACATTGGATTGAAAGGCCTGGTGAGCGGGCCTATGCCCAAGTGCCAACAGCGGCCAACATGTTACTCGGCGTGCGCGTAGTCGACCTTGGCGCGGCGGGCGGTTGCCTTCTCCCAATCGCTGGTGCCCTCAAAGACATCCTGCTTGTAGGGATTGCGGCCGAGCTTCTTGGCGCGGTAGACGATGTAGATGATCGCGGCGATGTTGGCGATCAGCGCGGCAATGGAGACCGCGGTGGCAGCGGTGGGGTCGAGCGTAGAGTGCGTTACAAAGATGGACTCCTCCTGGAAGTAGGGGAACACCTGGGCAAACATGCACCAAATGGCTAGCGTAAAGGCGCGGTTCTGGATCCAGCCGCCCTTGTTCCAGATAAAGGCGGCGACGGTGGGCGCCAGCAGCAGCGCAAAGCCGCAGAACCAGGAGTGGGTGGGCAGGCAGTTGTAGGTGTAGCAGAAGTTCCAGATATCGTAGGCGATGATGTAGACCCAGGTCATGTCGGGCCACAGCATGTCGGTCTTGTCCTCGGAGGCGTAGACGCTCCACCAACCGGTCATGCAGAAGATGTTGATGATGCCGGCGATGCCGTTGAACACGTTGTTCCAGCCGGCGAGCTGCGTGGCGCCCTCGGAAGTGACCCAGGTGGACTCGCCCAGGACAAAGAAGTGATAGGCGCTCTCAAAGTCGGATACGACGGCGATCATGATGTTGATGGCGACGATCACAAACGGCCATGCGCGGAACCAATGCGCCTTGCCGATCTTGCCCCACTGGTACTTAATGGCGATAAAGCCCCAGCAGCCGGCCAGCGCCGCATACACCTTGGCGTAGTGGAACCAGCTGTTCTGGTACACATGCGTGGGGTTGGTGAGCGCCCACTCGGCGCCCTGCGAAACGCCGACGGCGATGGCGACGCAGTAGATGGTCATGGCCAGCGGAGCCACGCCAAAGATGATGGCCGCGCCCAGCTTGGTGCGGCGGCCGACCTCGTTGAGTACGATCAGGCCAATAAAGACCATGGCCCAGCCGGCCCAGTGGATAAGGGTATCGCTACCCCAAACATCGAACAGCATGCTGCTCTCCTTTCACACGCCCGCGGCCCCTCTTCCAATCGCGGGCAGTTTGGCCAAATGTCGTCAGTTCCCGGGCCTGCGCTCGGGATACTTGGCGGTGTAGCCCTCGATGTGGAGCGTCGAGGCGATGATTTCCTTGACCGTCTCGTCGGGCACATCGGGGTGCGTGCGGATATACATCAACAACCCCATGATGAGGGTGTAGAACGTCTCGTAGACATGGTCGATGCGTAGCTCATGATGGGCGACAAAATCCACCACGGTGGTGTCGCAGATATACTGCGCCACGCGTTGGACCACGTTGTGCAAAAAGCCGCCGTAGAGCGCGCCGCTGCTGGAGGTCAGGGTGCTCGGCAGTTCGTGGCCGCTGGCGACCAGGCGCTTAAAGAGCGGGGCGACGGTGTCGAGCGCCCCCTCGATGTCGCCAACCGTGCGGCTGGCATTCCACTGCTCGAGCTCGGTAATGAAGCCGTCGATTGCCTCGTCCATGACAGCGGTGACGGCGGCGTCCATATCGGCAAAGTAGTGGTAGAACAATGAACGCGTGCAGCCGGCTCGCTTGGTCACAGCCGATACCGATAGGTGGGACACGCCCAGCTCGGAGCTTACGGTGCGCACGGCATCGAGAATCTCGCGACGGCGTTCGTCGCCCGTCAAGCGCTTTGCCGCGCTATCGGATGCGGGGACGGCATCGACCACAGAGGTACCTGCCGTGTTGTTGCCCATGTTTTGCCGCCTTTCATCCTCTTTTGCTTGACCGTTCGCCTAACAGTCTTGAATATTGTTGACGGTTCGTCAATACTATTTTTGACACAATGTCAACAATATTGGGCGAACGGCATGGGGGCATGTCGGGCCCGTAAAAAGAGGGGCGCTGCGGCCTCGTTGGGCTGCGGCAAGAGAAGGGACAACCATGATTCTCAACGGACCGGGGATTAGTTACACCGAGCCCGATATCGGCGCGGAGTTTGTGCCGCCGCTGCCGGAGCATCCGCGCGAGGCAATCGTCAAGCTGTGCGAGCACTGCACCAACCGTCTGCTGCATCGCGACGAGCTGCTGGGCTACGAGTACTGGTCGTTTGCCGAGGCCGCAACCGACGAGCAGGCCGAAGTGCTCTGCAAGATGAAGATGCGTCGTCCCTATACGCTGCCCGAGATGGTCAAGCTCACCGGCATGCCCGAGGCCGATATCGAGAAGATGCTCGACGACATGAGCTACACGGGTCTGCTCGAGTACAACTGGGAAAACCCCGAGCGCGCCAAGCAGTGGGTACTGCCCATGCTGGTGCCGGGTTCCGCCGAGTTCCTCAACATGCGCGTGAGCCAGCTCGAGGAGCATCCGGTCTATGCCAAGTTCTTTGAGCAGGCGTCCAAGGGGCCGCTGTCCCGCGCCACGCCGATGGTGCCGCCCGGAGGCGCCGGTATCGGCATGCACGTCATTCCGGTCGAGAAGGCCATCGACGCCGCAAGCACCTCGGTGCCTATTGAGCATATCGAGCATTGGCTCGACAAATACGAGGGTAAGTATGCCGCTAGCACCTGCAGCTGCCGCGCGAGCCGTCGCGTGATGGGTGAGGGCTGCGCCGACGACCCGGCCGATTGGTGCATCGCCGTGGGCGATATGGCCGACTACGTGGTCGAGACCGATCGTGGCCATTACGTGACCCGCGACGAGGTTTACGACATCTTGCGCCAGGCCGAGGACAACGGCTTTGTGCACCAGATCACCAACATTGACGGTGAGAACAAAATCTTCGCCATCTGCAACTGCAACGTCAACGTGTGCTACGCCCTGCGCACCTCGCAGCTGTTCAACACGCCCAACCTGTCGCGCTCGGCCTATGTCGCCAAGGTCGAGAAGGACAAGTGCGTGGCCTGCGGTCGCTGCGTTGAGGTGTGCCCGGCCGGCGCCGCCAAGCTGGGCCAGAAGCTCTGCAGCAAAAAGGCCGGCGGACAGGTGCCCGAGTATCCGCGCCAGGAGCTGCCCGATGCCACCAAGTGGGAACACACCAAGTGGTCGCCCAACTACCGCAACGACAACCGCATCGAGACGCATGAGTCCGGCACCGCTCCCTGCAAGACGGCCTGCCCCGCGCACGTTGCCGTTCAGGGCTATTTGAAGCTCGCGGCGCAGGGCCGCTATGACGAGGCACTGGCGCTCATTAAGCGCGAGAACCCGCTGCCCGCTATCTGCGGCCGTGTGTGCAACCGCCGCTGCGAGGATGCCTGCACCCGTGGTCGCGTGGACGAGGCCGTGGCCATCGACGAGGTCAAGAAGTTTATCGCCCAGCGCGATCTGGACGCCGCGACTCGCTATGTCCCGCCCGTGGTGACGCCGACGCGTGCCGGCGGCTTCGACCAGAAGATCGCCATCATCGGTGCCGGCCCGGCCGGTCTGTCCTGCGCTTTCTACCTGGCCGAGAAGGGCTACAAGCCCGTCGTGTTCGAGAAAAACGAGCGCCCGGGCGGCATGCTCACCTATGGCATTCCCAGCTTTAAGCTGGAAAAGGACGTTATCGAGGCCGAGGTTGAGGTCATTCGCCTGATGGGTGCCGAGTTCCGCTATGGCGTGGAAGTCGGTCGCGACGTGACGCTCGACGAGCTGCGCGCGCAGGGCTTTAAGGCCTTCTACGTTGCCATTGGCTGCCAGGGCGGCCGCCTTGCCAGTATTCCGGGCGAGGATGCCGAGGATGTGACCGTGGCCGTCGACTTCTTGCGCGAGGTCAACAGCGGCAAGATTGACGCGCTGCCCGGCCGCACCATCGTGGTGGGCGGCGGCAACGTTGCTATCGATGTCGCGCGCAACGCCTGCCGTCTGGGCTCTGAGCATGTTGAGATGTTCTGCCTGGAGAGCGAGGCCCAGATGCCCGCCAGCGAGGAGGAGCGTCGCGAGGCCATCGAGGACGGCGCGCACATCAGCTGCGGTTGGGGCCCCAAGGAGGTTCACCTGGACGAGGCCGGTCATGTGCGCGGCATCACCTTCAAGCGCTGCACGCGTGTCTTTGACGACGAGGGCCGTTTTGCGCCCGAGTACGACGAGAACGACCTGCGCCGCGTCGATGCCGACCGCGTGGTCATGTCCATCGGCCAGTCCATTGTGTGGGGCGACCTGCTGGCTGGCTCCAAGGTGGAGCTTGGCCGCGGTCAGGGTGCCCTTGCCGATCCTCAGACCTACCAGACCGCCGAGCCAGACATCTTTGTGGGCGGCGACGTCTACACCGGTCCGAGTTTTGCCATCGATGCCATCGCCGCCGGCCACGAGGCCGCCGTGTCCATCCATCGCTTTGTGCAGCCGGGGTCCACGCTCACCATCGGCCGCAACCAGCGCCGCTACACCGCGCTCGACCGCGACGATGTCGTGATTGAGAGCTACGACAACGCGAGCCGCGAGGTTGCCCACGTGGACCGCGAGCGCGAGAAGGCCGCGCCGTTTAGCGAGTACGTCGAGACCTTTACCGAAGAGCAGGTGCGCGCCGAGACCGCCCGCTGCCTTGGCTGCGGCGCCTCGATCGTCGACCCCAACAAGTGCATCGGCTGTGGCCTGTGCACCACCAAGTGCGCGTTTGACGCCATCCATCTGGATCGCGACCGCCCCGAGTGCTCAACGATGGTCAAATACGAGCAAAAGCTCCCCAGCCTGGGCAAGTATGCTTTGAAACGTGCGATTAAGATCAAATTCGGAAAGAAGTAAAAGAGCGTAACGAGTAAGCGAACGGCGCAGAAGGCGGTTGGACAGCGAGCGGGCCCCAGACGTGGCGAGGTGCCTTGAAAGAGGAGGGCATAGGGCTTTTGCCCATGCCCGACGATTGAAAGGCAGATCGCCCGTCTGGGGTTCGCGCAGCGTCAAGCCGGCCGCCGTTCGTTAGAACGGCGGAAGGATATAAAGTGCACGAGCTCGGAATCGTCTATCACATCATTCGCGATGTTGAGAATGTGGCTCGCGCCAATGGCGTGCGTCGCGTTTCGAGCGTGACGTTGCTGCTGGGCGAGGTCTCGGGCGTCGTTCCCGACTTGCTGCTCGACGCTTGGCGCTGGGCAGCAGATAAAAAGCCTATCACCGAGGGCTCGGAGCTTATCGTGGAGCCCGTTGAGTCCGTGACACATTGCGAGGCGTGCGGCCGCGACTACGCGACGGTCGAGTACGGAAAGACCTGTCCCCATTGCGGTAGCGGCGAGACTTATCTGCTGCAGGGCCAGGATGTCATGATCAAGCAGATCGAGACCCCCGACGAGAACCTGGCAGACGCTACCCCTGATGGTCCCGCTGCTCCTGACGCCGTCGACGCCGCCAACCCCCTCCACATCGCCTAACTTAGTCATTGGGGACGTTCTTAAACGACTAGTCATTAAAGAACGTCCCAATGACTATTCTTTTTTGACGGTTTGCTAGAGCATAACTAACGAAATTAGTCAAGTCACGTCTGTTTAAACAAAATATCGAAGAGTCAAGCAGGTTCTTATCCGATTTAAATCGGTATTAGTGAATGCTGTGCCTGTATCTGTTTTCTAAGATGGTCAAACTAATTATGTTTAGCGAGGAATAGCTGAAAACCAGCGATGTAACCAACTTGTAACAAAAGCATGACGTTTAAACAAATAATCCAACCATTCACATTTTTTCCTATAATTTTGCCACACTTGCGGCTATACTCTTTTTTGTCGTGTAGGAAATACGTAGACAAAAAGGAGGTTATGTGATGGTAAGTATTGTTCTTGCTAGCCATGGTGACTTGGCGGCTGGAATCAAGCAGACGGGCTCGATGGTCTTTGGCGATCAGCCGTCTGTAGCCGTGGTCTCGCTCGAGCCGAGCATGGGCCCCGACGACTTCCGTGCCAAGGTCGAGGAAGCAGTCGCTTCCTTCGAGGACCAGGAGCAGGTGCTCTTCCTCGTTGATCTGTGGGGCGGTACGCCGTTCAACCAGATCAGCGGGCTCATCGAGGGCCACGATTCCTGGGCTATCGTCACCGGTGTCAACCTGCCTATGCTCATCGAGGCATATTCGCAGCGCTTTGACGCAAAGAACACTGCACATGCGATCGCAAAACATCTCGTGACTGAGGCTAAGGCTGGCGTGCGCGTCAAGCCCGAGTCTCTGGAGCCCGAGGAGAAGAAGCCGGCTGCGGCCGCCGCTGCTCCTGCAGGCGCCATCCCTCCGGGAACGGTCATCGGCGACGGGCACATCAAGATCGCCCACGTCCGTATCGACACCCGTCTGCTTCATGGTCAGGTGGCCACCACGTGGACCAAGCAGATCAACCCCAACCGCATCATCGTGGTTTCCGACGGCGTTGCTCACGACGAGCTCCGCAAGACCATGATCGAGCAGGCTGCCCCTCCGGGAGTCCATGCCAACGTCGTGCCCATCAAGAAGATGGCCGAGGTCGTCAAGGACACGCGCTTTGGTGACACCAAGGCCATGCTGCTCTTCGAGAACCCGCAGGATCTGCTCAAGGCCATCGAGGCCGGCGTCGACATCAAGGAAGTCAACATCGGTTCCATGGCTCACTCCAAGGGCAAGGTCGTCGTCACCAACGCCGTCGCTATGGGCGATGACGACGTTAAGACTCTCGAGGCCCTCAAGGCCAAGGGCGTCAAGTTCGAGGTCCGCAAGGTTCCTTCGGATTCCTCCGAGGATCTCGACGCCATGTTGAAGAAAGCTAAGGCCGAACTGGCCGCTCAAGCATAGTAAAGGAGGGTCCGATACATGTCTGCAATCACTATTCTGCTTGTTGCGATTGTCGCGTTGCTTGCCGGTATGGAAGGCATTCTGGATGAGTTCCAGTTCCATCAGCCGCTCGTGGCATGCACGCTTATCGGTCTCGTAACCGGTCACCTTCAGGAGGGCATCCTCCTGGGCGGTTCGCTCCAGATGATGGCCCTTGGCTGGGCTAACGTCGGCGCCGCCGTCGCGCCTGACGCCGCCCTGGCCTCGGTCGCTTCTTCGATCATCATGGTGCTCGCCCTCAACGGTGGCGCCACCGATTCGGCCAAGGCCGTTACCGCCGCTATCGCCGTCGCCGTGCCTCTGTCGGTCGCTGGTCTGTTCCTGACCATGATCTGCCGTACCCTGGCTACCGCTATCGCTCACGCCATGGACGGTTGCGCCGAGAAGGGCGACTTCGCCGGCATCGAGCGCTGGCAGTACGCTGCTATCCTCATGCAGGGTCTTCGTATCGCCATCCCGGCAGTGCTTCTGTGCATCATCCCGGCCGAGGCTGTTACCAACGCGCTTAACGCTATGCCCGACTGGCTGTCCGGCGGCATGGCTGTCGGCGGCGGCATGGTCGCTTCCGTCGGTTACGCCATGGTCATCAACATGATGGCCACCAAGGAGACCTGGCCGTTCTTCATCCTCGGCTTTGTCCTTGCTGCCATCCCTCAGCTCACGCTGATCGCCCTTGGCCTCATCGGCATCTCCCTTGCCCTCATCTACCTTGGCCTTAAGGATTTGGCTAAGCAGGGTGGCGGCATGGGCGGTGGCTCCGGCGACCCGCTCGGCGACATTCTGAACGATTACGAGTAGGAGGGGAGTGATACATATGGCAGAGAACAAGATTCAGCTCACCAAGGCTGACCGCAAGAAGGTTTGCTTCCGTCATCAGTTCCTTCAGGGCTCGTGGAACTACGAGCGTATGCAGAACGGCGGCTGGTGCTTCGCAATGATCCCTGCGATCAAGAAGCTCTACACCAGCAAGGATGACCAGATTGCCGCTCTTAAGCGCCACCTGGAGTTCTATAACACCCACCCTTATGTTTCCGCCCCCGTCATTGGCGTTACCCTCGCTCTCGAGGAGGAGCGCGCCAACGGTGCTCCGATTGACGACGTCGCCATTCAGGGCGTCAAGGTCGGTATGATGGGCCCGCTCGCCGGCGTCGGCGACCCCGCCTTCTGGTTCACCCTTCGCCCGATTCTGGGCGCTCTGGGCGCTTCCTTGGCCCTGTCCGGCAGCATCGCCGGTCCGCTGCTGTTCTTCTTCGCGTGGAACATCATCCGTTACGCCTTCCTGTGGTACACGCAGGAGTTTGGCTACAAGGTCGGCTCCTCCATCGCCAAGGACCTCTCCGGCGGTCTGATGGGCAAGGTCACCGAGGGTGCTTCCATCCTTGGTATGTTCATCATCGGCGCCCTGGTCGAGCGCTGGGTGTCCATCTCCTTCACCCCGGTCGTCTCCAAGGTCACGCAGTCTGCTGGCGCCTTTATCGACTGGGCTAACCTGCCCTCCGGTTCTGAGGGTGTCAAGGAAGCACTGACGATGTATAACTCCATCGGTGCTAACGCCCTTGATCAGGTGAAGGTCACCACGCTTCAGGCCAACCTCGATCAGCTCATCCCCGGCCTTGCCGCCGTGTGCCTGACCCTGCTGGTCTGCAAGCTCCTCAAGAAGAAGGTCAGCCCGATTGTCATCATCCTGGCTCTCTTCGCCATCGGCATCATCGGTCGCGTCTGCGGCTTCATGTAAGCACGTTTCGGCTTAAGACCGAGAATTGCTAGGCAAGGGCTTTTGAGCCATTGAATCGGACCGCACCCGGTGGGTACACTGGATGCGGTCCGATTGTTTTATTTGGAGGGCGAGGCGCGCATGGCGCAATCTCAGAACAGCACGGTCGATCTGGCAACGCCGGCAACCTGCCTGATGGGGCTTACCAGTCACGGTAATGTAATGGTGGGCAATAAGGCGTTTGAGTACTATAACGAGCGCAATCCCGAGGATTATATTCAAATCCCGTGGGATGAGGTCGACTATATTGCCGCTGAGGTTTTGCGCGGCACCAAGAAGATTACGCGTTTTGCTATCTTCACCAAGGACAATGGTCACTTTACGTTTTCGACGCGCGACGACAAAGAGACGCTTCGTGCGGTCCGCAAGTACGTTGACGAGGATAAGCTCGTGCGTTCGCCTGACTTTATCGATGTGACGGCCAAGGGCGCCAAGAGCATCCCCTCCGTTATCAAAAACCTCTTCCACAAAGGCAACTAGTCATTAAAGAGCGCCCCCTCAAAGTGGGGCGCAGTCTCCCATGTGGCTTGATCGGGAAAGTGCATCCCAGTTCGAGCGTCGATTCCGGGATGTAGTTTCCGGAACGGGGTCGTTTGGGAAACCGTGTCCCGTTTCGAGCCGAAATTCTGGGTCACAGTTTCCCAGCGAGGTCTCATGGGGAAAGTCTGACCCAGAATTTGCCTGGATAGTGGGACGCACTTTCCGGAGGGCTGTTCCACCGCAACTTCGAAGAGTGGGTATACGCTGCATTACAGCGGCGTAAATCTGCTACACTAATACAACATGCCTCCGTAGCTCAGGGGATAGAGCACCGCTCTCCTAAAGCGGGTGTCGACGGTTCGAATCCGCCCGGGGGCACCAGAGGAATATCGAGCCCGGTACCGCTATGGTGC
>CABQHR010000044.1 GCA_902463875.1 uncultured Collinsella sp. | reverse complement strand
AGAATAAATCGAAGGATGTCGGAACGAAGCATATAGACAAACAGCAGCGCAAAGAGCGCGATGCCCACATAGCTCACAATCGTCTGGACCTTGAGCGGAAGCTCGCGGCCCGCAATCTTCTGAATGATCTCGATGACTAGCTTGCCGCCATCGAGTGGCGGGATGGGCAGCAGGTTCATAAAGCCAAGCGAGAATGAAATGAGGGCGGCAAACGAAAGGAACGTGGCAGGGCCGGCAGCAGCAGCCTGTGAGGACATAACGCTAATACCCACGATCGAAGAGGACTGATCGAGAATCTCCATCGTATGCTGCGGCTGGAGCAGGCGCATCACGCCCTCCGCTGTCTGCACAACATAGGAGAACGACAGGCGAGCCGACGTGATGGGGTCTAAACGGACCACCTGCGTAGAGGCATACACACCTAGGCGATCGTCCTCTTTGAGCGCAACCGTGGTCGAATGCTGCTTGCCGTCACGCTCGTACTCAATGGCGATATCGTCCTTACCGGCAGCCTTGCCGATGGCATCGTAAACGTCCATCCAGGTAGAGCACGATACACCGTCGACCGAAAGAATCGCGTCACCGGCCTCGATACCCGCCTTGGCGGCAATAGACCCCTCGTCAACCTGACCGATCACGTTGGTATCCATCGGCACGGTGACACCCGCAATGGAATAGATGCTCATAAGGAGCAAAAAACCCGTCAGGATATTGACGATAATGCCCGCAAGCAGCATAAAGGCACGCTTGACAAAGCCCTGGCCCAAATAGGTGTGCGAGCGCTCGCGCGCAAGGAATTCGGCCTCGTCGCACGGCAGTTCCCATACATCGCCCTCGGCAGTCGCATGCCCGCGATCGAACCGACGGCCGTCAAAGGTGGTATAACCCGCCGCGTCACGCGGCAGAGTCTGGTACTTGGTGGGATAGTAGCTGGGCGAAGGCTTTTCCCCTTCTTCATACCAGGGAGCGATAGAGCCCCAGCCCAACAGCAAAGCACAGGCCTCGAGCACATCCTCCTCGGACAGCTCGAGCTCGACGGCAAGATCGGCCACCGTCACCCGGCCGTGGCGATAGATGGCCGCGAGCACGCGATCGGCACACGAGACGTCGGTCGGATCCATGCCGCAAATGGCAGCATAGCCACCCAGCAGCAGCGGCGTCACGCCAAACTTGGTTCCAATGCGACGCGATGTGTGATGGATATCAAAGCGGCACGGCAGGCCCAAGAAGAACTCAGTCACCCGGACGCCGCAGGCACGCGCCGCCAAAAAGTGGCCGCCCTCGTGCAAAAACACGAGGACGGAAAGCATCAACAGGCCCCAAAAGACCGATGAGAGAACGCTCAGAACAGTATCCATAAAACGAAAAAGCAATCCTTATGGGTTAGGAACGGGTTGCGGCGAGCACCTGCGCAGCTTTTTCACGCGCCCACGAATCGATGTCGCGAAGCTGCTCAAACGCAGCTTTTTCACGCGCCCACGAATCGATGTCGCGAAGCTGCTCAAACGAATCGACCGCCTGCATATCGTGGGCGTCCATGCAGGATTCCACAATGCGATCGATATCGGTAAAGCTGCAGCCATCGTGCAGGAAGGCATCGACGGCGACCTCGTTGGCGGCATTGAGCACGCACGGCATGGTGCCACCCGTCTTGCCGGCGCGTTCGGCCAGTGCCAGACAGCGGAAGGTATCCATGTCGGCAGCATCAAACGTGAGCTGCCCCAGCTCGCGGAAATCGATACGAGGCGCCGGGGTATCCCAACGCTCGGGATACGAGAACGCGAACTGGATGGGAATACGCATGTCGGATGCACCGAGATGCGCCATCACGGAGCCGTCGGCGAACTCGACCATAGAGTGAATCTTGGACTGACGCTGCACGACCACGTTAATGAAATCGAGGTCGCAGTTAAACAGATGCATGGCCTCAATGCGCTCCAGGCCCTTGTTCATGAGGGTGGCGGAGTCAATGGTGATCTTGGCACCCATGGCCCACGTGGGATGCGCGAGGGCATCGGCACGCGTCACGCGATCGAGCTCGTCGCGCGTGCAGCCAAAGAACGGACCGCCCGAGCAGGTGAGCCAAATACAATGAGCCTCGCGCGGGTTCTCCCCCAGATAGCACTGGTAAATGGCGGAGTGCTCAGAGTCGACTGGAATAAGCTGGCCCGGTTGCGCCAACGGCATAAGCAAGTCGCCACCGACGACGAGGGACTCCTTGTTGGCAAGGGCAAGGCGCTTATTCGAGGTCAAGGCCGCATGGCTCGCCTCGAGACCGGCGGCGCCCACAATAGCGACAAGCACGCAGTCGACATCGTCGCGACGTGCGAGCTCGCAAACCGCCTGCGCGCCAACGCCGAGCTTCGTTCCCTCGGGCAACTCCTGCAGCACGGCGTCATCGCCATGATCGACATCGGCCACGGCAACCGCCGGAACCGAGAACTCGCGGGCAGCGGCAACGAGCTCGGAGGTACTGGAGTTAACGGACAGCGCCGTCACCTGCAGGCGATCGGCATGCTGGCGGCACACATCGAGCGCCTGGGTGCCGATAGAGCCCGTACAACCCAGGATGGCAACGCGAAGGCGTCCATCAGGGCCATACGTCGTCTGGAAGGACATTACAGCACGCCTCCGATCATCAGCAACAGCTGCGCGGTGATGCAACCGAAGATAAGCGAATCGCTACGATCGAGCATGCCGCCGTGGCCCGGGATAAGGTTGCCGGAATCCTTGACGCCCACACCGCGCTTGATGCGCGACTCGATAAGGTCGCCGATAACGCCCAGAATGGACACGACCACGCCGCACAGCAGCGCATAGGGCAGGCTGAGCTTGTAGAAGTGCGTCGCCCACAGGATGAGCCAAATCAAAACCGAGCCCAGGATGCCGCCGACAAACCCCTCCCAGCTCTTTTTGGGAGAAATCTTGGGAACCATCTTGTGCTTGCCGATACGGCTGCCCACGATGTAGGCAAACGAATCGGAGACCCAAAGGGACGCGCAAACGCCCACTGAAAGCAGGGCGCCGGCAAAACCGGGCACGGCATCGCGCAGCAGCACGATAGCCGACAGCATAAAGCCAGTGTAGATGGGACCCATGAGCGTCACTGCCACATCAGAGATGCGGGTACGCGGCGACCAGACATACCAAATGCCCACAGCGAGCATCAGGGCAAAAAGCAGGGCATTCAGCAACATCGAATCGCCCAACGCCGACAGCGGAAAGAGTACGGCGGCAGCGATACCCATGCGCTCGTTAGCCATCTTGCCATCAAGCCTTGTCATACGGAAAAACTCATAGCAGCACAGACCGCTCATGACAGAAACAAAGATGGCCGTGGGCACGATACCCAAAACCAGGCACAGGATAAAGACAACGGCGTAGACGATACCGGCGGCGGCACGGGTAATAAAGCCCGCCAGCCACGAACCGGTGCCGCTCTTCGCTGCAGGCGCTCCCGCAGTGGCAGCTTTGCGCGCAGGCGTCTTGGGAGCAGATGCCTTGGGACGATCGGACACGATTAAGCCTCCTCGGTCTTGCTCAGTCCACCAAACCTACGGTCACGGCCCTGATAGGCCAAAATGGCGTCGACAAGGCCCCAACGATCAAAGTCGGGCCAATAGGTATCGGTGACGTAGAATTCGGAATAAGCCACCTGCCACAGCAGATAGTTCGAAAGGCGCAGCTCACCAGAGGTGCGAATCACAAGCTCAGGATCGGGAAGGCCGGCGGTATAGAGATGGGAAGCCACCATGTCGTCATCAATTGCGGCAGGATCGATCTTACCGGCGGCAGCGTCGAGTGCAATCTGACGGACAGCGCGGGTAATCTCGGCACGCGCGCCGTAGTTGACGGCAAGCGCCAGCGTCATACCGGTGTGATCGGCGCACTCGGCTAGACCGCGTTCAAAAACGTCGCGAGTCTTCTTGGGCAGCGCTGAAATATCACCCAAAAAGACAACACGCACGTTTTCGCGCTTCAGAAGCGGCAGCTCGTCGATGAAAGTCTTGGCAAACAGATGCATCAAGACGTTTACCTCATGCTGCGGACGGTTCCAGTTTTCGGTAGAAAACGCATAGGCAGAAAGCACGTCGACGCCCAGGCGCACGCAGGCGGTAATGATCTCGCGAAGGGAGACGATACCCGCCTTGTGGCCCTCAGTGCGCGCAAGACCGCGCGACGTGGCCCAACGACCGTTGCCGTCCATGATGCACGAGATATGGTGCGGAATGTTATTGAGGTCAAGGTCGGAAAAACCGACGCCCGCAGGGGCGTCGGCAAAGTACTCGACCAGTTTATGCTCGTCGTATTGCACCTTAGATCTCCATGACCTCGGCTTCTTTTTCCTTCAGAAGCTCCTCGACCTTGGCGACATACTCATCGGTGTGCTTCTGGACCTTGGCCTGCTCGCGACGGACATCGTCCTCGGTGAGCTCCTCATCGCGCTCGAGCTTATTGTTGAAGTCGCGACGGATGTTACGGATAGACACCTTGGCCTGCTCGGCGTACTCACGGCACTCCTTGACGAGCTCGCGACGGCGCTCCTCAGTGGGGGCCGGGAACGGCAGACGAACGACGGTGCCATCGGAGTTGGGGGTAATGCCCAGATCGGAAGCGCCGATGGCCTTGACGATAGCGTTGATGAGCGCCTTGTCCCACGGCTCGATGAGCAGCATGTGAGCCTCGGGGGTCTTGACGGCGGCAACCTGCGTGACCGGCGTGGGAACACCGTAATAATCGACGGTGATGTCGGACAGAATGTTGGCATTGGCGCGGCCGGTACGAACCTTGGAGAAGTTATGCTTGAGGGACTCGAGCGACTTGTCCATATGGGCGGTGATGTTCTCTGCCATGCTTAATCCTCCTGATAGACGAGCGTGCCGACGGGCTCACCCGCGAGCGCGCGCTTGACGGTGTCCTCGCCATCGATGTTGAGGACCAAAATCGGCATACGGTTATCCTGACACAGAGCCGTAGCCGTGGAATCCATAACCTGCAGACCGTGGACGAGAACCTCGTGATAGGTAATCTTGTCAAAACGGACGGCATCGGCGCACTTGACGGGATCCTTGTCGTAGATGCCGTCAACCTTGGTGGCTTTAATCAGAATCTCAGCGCCGATCTCGCACGCACGAAGAGCCGCGGCGGTGTCGGTCGTAAAGTACGGATTGCCCGAACCGGCGGCAAAAATAACAACGTTGCCCTTGGAAAGGTGGTTGATAGCGCGACGGCGAATATAGGGCTCGCAGATCTCGTTCATCTGGATAGCGCTCATCACGCGGCAGGGAACATCGTTATGCTCGAAGGCATCCTGCAGGGCGAGCGCGTTCATAACGGTTGCCAGCATGCCCATGTAGTCGGCCTGAGCACGCTCCATGCCACCGGCAGCGCCTGCCATGCCGCGGAAAATATTGCCGCCGCCGACAACGACGCCGACCTCATGGCCAACGGCGAGCAGCTCCTTGACCTGCTTGGCAAGATGGTCGGTAACCTTGGGGTCAATGCCATATTGGCCGTCGCCCATCAGTGCTTCGCCGGAAAGCTTAAGAAGCACGCGTTTATATCGGATGTCGGACAAAGCGATCCTCCTTTAATTAGACTCTCAATATGATATCAAAGGCTCTGATAAGAGCCATGAAAAAGCAGGCTGTGAGTAAAACCCACAGCCTGCTCATTACCAGCTACAAGAGCTTATTTACTCGCCACGGACCAGACGGTCAAAGGCAACGACGGTAATGGTGTCGCCGAGCTCCTTGGAGACCTGCTCAGCGTACTTCTTGATGGTGAGGGAGCTGTCCTTGATGAACTCCTGCTCGGTGAGCACGGACTGCTTGTAGAACTTCTCCAGACGGCCAACAGCCATCTTCTCCTGGATAGCCTCGGGCTTGCCGGACTCGGCAGCCTGGGCCATGTAGATCTGCTTCTCGTGCTCGACGGTCTCGGCCGGAACCTGATCGCGGGTGGCGCAGATCGGTGCGACGGCGGCAACCTGAAGGGCAACGTCGTGAGCGAAGGTCTTGAAGGACTCAGCCTGAGCGGTCTCGGCCTTCTCGAAGGCGAACTCGACGAGGACGCCAATCTTACCACCCATGTGGATGTAAGAAGCGAGCGCGCCGTTCTCGGCCTTGCGGGCAGCGAAGCGGGAGATCTTCATGTTCTCGCCCATGATGTGAATCATCTCGGTGAGCTCGGAGGAAACGGTCTCCTCGCCCATCGGCTTCTCGAGCAGAGCGTCGACGTCAGCAGGCTCGGTGGTGGCGACAACCTCAGCGACCTTGGAAGCAAAGCCGGTGAACTTGGCGTTGGAGCCAACGAAGTCGGTCTCGCAGGAGAGCTCGAGCAGAGCGCCGGTCTTGCCATCCTCGGAGACGAACGCGGCGACAGCGCCCTCGTTGGTCTCACGGCCAGCCTTCTTGGCAGCCTTGGCAAGGCCGTTCTTACGCAGAACGTCGACAGCGGCGTCCATGTCGCCGTCAGCCTCGACGAGAGCCTTCTTGCACTCCATCATCGGGGAGTCGGTCATCTCGCGGAGCTGCTTGACCATAGCGGCGGTAATCTGGGCCATTGTGGTTCCTTTCAAAGAGATGAAAAAGAATTAACTAAGACTGATTTACTCGGCCTTGGGCTCAGCGGCCATCTCGGCCTCGGAGACCTGCTCCTTGCCGGAGCCAGCGAGGCAGGCGTCAGCCATGAGCTCGCACATAAGGGTGACAGCAGAGATAGCGTCATCGTTGCAGGGGATGCCGTACTCGACCTCGTCGGGATCGGAGTTGGTGTCGATCAGAGCGACGACGGGGATGTTCAGGCGCTGAGCCTCCTTGATGGCGTTCTCCTCGCGCTTGGTGTCGATGACGAAGAGAGCCTGGGGCAGACCCTTCATGTCGCGGGCACCACCGAGGTTGGTCTGGAGCTTGGTGAGCTCCTTACCGAGAACAGCCTGCTCCTTCTTGGGCAGAACAGCCATGCGGCCGTCCTCGACCATGGCCTCGAGCTCCTCCATGCGGTTGATGCGGGAGCGGATGGTAACGAAGTTGGTCAGCATACCGCCGAGCCAACGCTGGTTGATGTAAGGCATGTTGGCGCGCTCAGCAGCGTTCTTGACGGCCTCCTGAGCCTGCTTCTTGGTGCCGACGAACAGCACGTTGCCGCCCTTGGCGACGTTCTTGACGAAAGTATAGGCCTGGTCGGCGTCGAGGATGGTCTGCTTGAGGTCAAGGATGTAGATGCCGTTGCGCTCACCGAAGATGAACGGCTTCATCTTGGGGTTCCAGCGACGGGTCTGGTGACCGAAGTGGCAGCCGGCCTCGAGCAGGGTGCGGATATTAATCTTGGTAGCCATGTTAAACCTCCTGTGGTTTGCCTCCGCGCGGGGTCATCCTCCAAAACCAACCCGGACATGTGCTACCAAAGCCCGGGCACCACGGTATGAAGTAGCCGCGCGTGCGTGATAAAAACCTGTTGCCGTGAAGCAACCCGATGAATGATAGCAGGAATGCTTCTTCCTGCCAACCCGCAATCAAAACCACACACCTGAGTGCGGCGCGGGACGGACCAGCCACTATTCGCCGCGGGGATGGGCTTGAGCCACGGCCCGCTTAAGCCGATCGGGCGTGAGATGCGTGTAGATCTGCGTCGTGGACAGGCTCGCATGACCCAGCAGCTCTTGAACCGAGCGCAGGTCCGCACCGCCCTCGAGCAAGTCGGTCGCAAAGGTATGGCGCATCGCATGCGGGGCGATGTCGGCCGGAATGCCGGCAAGTGTCGCCAGCGTATGGAACCGCCGCCTGAGCATGGCGGCACTCATGCGATTGCCGCGCGCCGATATAAGCAGCGGATGCGCCCCGGTAGCGGGGTCACGGCGCTTTGCCCGAGCGAGCAACTCCGGCCTCCCCTCCTCAATATAGAGACGCGTCGCCTCGAGCGCACGACGATACAGAGGGACGATACGTTCTTTGCTCCCCTTGCCCCACAGGCGCAGCGTGCGTTCGGACCACGCAATTGACTCCACATTGAGTGCTGCGAGCTCAGAGATACGGGCGCCCGAGGCATAGAGCAGCTCGAGCATCGCCGCATCGCGCAGTCCCGCGGGTGTTGAGGTATCAGGCGTCTTGAGCAGCGCCTCCACCTGTTGGGTCGTCAGCACACCGGGTAGATCGCGCGGGAGCTTGGGCGAGGAAATTGCCGAGACCACATCGCCCTCCACGACCCCCTCGGCAGCCATCCATCGATAGAGCGATCGGATAGCCGACAGATGCGCCGCAAGCGTTCGGGGAGCCACCTGCTCACGCGAAAGCTCGGCAAGATAGCGGCGAATGGTGCGCACGTCGGCAGCGAAAGCATCGATATCCTCGCGCTCGCACCAGGCAGCAAAGCGCTCCAGCCTCGAGCCGTAGGCCGTCACCGTGTTGGGAGAAAGTCCCTCGACACGTGAGATATAGGCGATAAACGAGTCGACGGTGTCGTACAGGTCAAAGGCTATGACCGGTCGCCTCCAAACAGATCAGGACGAGTGGCCAGATAGGCATCAAGGGCCTCGAGCGCACGGTCCGCATAGGCCTGGTAGCGGTCGCGCTTGCTGCGGCGCTTACCATCCTCGAGTGGAGGCACCAGGCCAAAGTTGACATGCATAGGCTGATAGCCCACGGTGGCAGGATCGGTCGCATAGCCCACGAGCGCACCCAAGGCGCCCACGCGCGGCAACTCGACGCCCGCGACACCGATAGCCTCGGCATAGGTGTTGAGCGCCGCGAGCAGACCGGTCGCCACGGCTTCCATGTACCCCTCGGTGCCGGTGATCTGACCGGCCAGGCGCACGCCGGTACCGGGCACGGCAAAGGTGCCATCGAGCACGTGCGGGGCGTCGACAAAGGTATTGCGGTGCATGACACCGTAGCGGAAGAACTCAGCGTTCTCCAGGCCCGGCACCATATGGAAGACGCGCTTCTGCTCGCCAAAGGTCAGGTTTGTCTGGAAGCCCACCAGGTTATAGGCGGTCTTCTCCTTGTTCTCGGCACGCAGCTGAATCGCCGCCCAGGGGCGACGTCCGGTACGCGGGTCGGTGAGGCCGACGGGCTTCATGGCGCCAAAGCGAATGGCGTCCTTGCCGGTGCGCGCAACTTCCTCGGCAGGCTGGCAGGCCTGGAACAGATCGCCGCCCTCAAAGTCTTTGAGCACCACGCGGTCGGCCGTGGTAAGTGCCTCGATAAAGGCCTCGTACTCCTCCTTGTTGAGCGGAGCGTTGAGATAGTCGCCGCTCCCCTGCTCCTCGTAGCGCGACTGCGAAAACAGCACGTCCATATCGAGCGTGGAGGCATCGACGATCGGCGCCGCGGCATCGAAGAACGCAAGGGCGTCGCCACCGACGAGCTTCATGACCTCTTCGCTCAGCGCCGGTGAACACAGCGGGCCCGCGGCAATGACCACGTGGCCCTCGGGAATCTGCGTGACCTCGCCGTGCACGACCTCGATATTGGGACGGGCGGCAACCTCGGCCTCGACAAGCTCGGAAAACTTGACGCGGTCGACCGCCAGGGCACCGCCAGCGGGAACAGCCGCGCGATGGGCGCAATCGAGCAGGACTGAACCCATGCGCTCAAGCTCGGCCTTCAGCAAACCAGCCGCGGAATCCGGACGGGTCGACTTAAACGAATTGGAGCAGACGAGCTCTGCCAAGTGATCGGTATGGTGAGCCGGGGAGCTAACCTGGGGGCGCATCTCGCACAGCTTAACGGCAAAACCGCGGTCTGCCAGCTGGATCGCGCATTCCGAACCCGCCAGACCGCCACCGATAACCGTCACCTGATCAAACAGCATCTGCAAACACCTTTCTAATTGACATGTTTTCCATTGTGACCGAAGGGTGTCTGGGCGTGAAGGGCAAACTTGGAGGGCGCATACCTTCCATCCATCATGCGCTCGATAAGACCCTCGAGCTCAAGCGAACCCAGGAGCTTAAGTACGCCGACGGCATCGAGCGAGACGAGCGCCGCGATGTCGTCGACCTTGAGCGGAGAGGCGATGAGCGCATGCATCACGGTCTGCTGTGTTGGATCCAGGTCGGCAATGCCGGGAGCATCGGGGCGCGAGTAGCGCAGGGTGCCGTAGATGCGTGAGATAGCCATCTCGATAGATTCCTCGTCGATGATGCAGCAAGCACCGTTCGCAATGAGGTAATTCGTGCCACGCGACTCGGGCGATAGGATCGACCCCGGCACGACAAGAAGTTCGCGCCCCAAATCCATAGCAGCCTCGGCTGTAGAAAACGTCCCGGAAGGCATACCCGCCTCGGAAACAAAGAGGGCTTGCGACAGGGCCGCGATCACGCGATTGCGGCGCGGAAAGGCAAACTTGCGCGGACCCATGCCCCACGGAGAGATCGACACGACCGCGCCACCCGTATCGAGCGTGCGCATAATAAGCCCCGCGCTCGAACGCGGGTAGACCACGTCGGCGCCCGTCCCCAGCACCACGACGTGTTTGCCGCCGGCGTTGACCGCAGCCCAACCCGAGGCCTGGTCACAACCGACCGCGCCGCCCGAAACTACCGTCACTCCCGCCTCGACCGCCACCTTTGCCGCAAGCTCTGCCACGGCAAGACCATACGGCG
>CABQHR010000043.1 GCA_902463875.1 uncultured Collinsella sp. | reverse complement strand
GGCCCGGGGTGGTCTTGAGGTCGCCGATGGGCTCAGTGTTGCGGATGCCGGCGACAACGTCCTCGCCCTGGGCGTTCACCAGAAAGTCCCCGTAGAACTCCTTGGTGCCGTCAGCCGGGTTGCGCGTAAAGGCGACGCCGGTCGCGGAGGTCTCGCCCTTGTTACCAAAAGCCATGGCCTGAACGTTGACGGCGGTACCGAGCTCGTCGGAGATACCATGCTGCTTGCGGTAGATGCACGCACGCTCGTTCATCCAGCTGCCAAAGACAGCCTGGATGGCAAGGCGCAGCTGAAGCTCCGGGTCGTGCGGGAAGACAGGCTTGCCGTCGGCGACCTCGAGCTCGGGGTACAGGGCGGCCTCAACGTTGTCGGAGAAGATCCCCTTGAAGGTCTCGACGAGCTCCTGCAGGTCCTCGGCCGAAAGCTCTGAATCGACGCGAACGCCGGCGACCAGGCGCGCCTGGGTCAGGGCGTTCTCGAACAGATCCGCATCGACGCCCATGACGACGTTGGAGAACATCTGGATAAAGCGGCGGTAGCTATCCCAGGCAAAGCGCGGGTTTTGCGTCTGGGCGATAAGGCCCTGAACGGAATCGTCATTGAGGCCCAGGTTGAGGACTGTGTCCATCATGCCGGGCATGGAGAACGGAGCGCCCGAGCGAACCGATACGAGCAGCGGATCGGAGGCATCGCCGAGCTTTTTGCCGCAGCGGGCCTCGAGGTCGGCCTCGGCGGCAACAATCTCATCGAGTGCGCCTTCGGGCCAGACGTTGCCGGCACCGGAGTACTCGACACAGGTCTGGCAGGTAATGGTAAAGCCACCGGGGACCGGCAGACCGATGCGGCTCATCTCGGCAAGGTTTGCGCCTTTGCCGCCAAGCACGAAGTTCATGGATTTGTCGCCCTCAGTGACACAGGTGCCCTGGGCGTCGGTTCCAAAACGGTAAACCCTCTTGCAATCGCTCACGATACTTCCCCTTCCATGCGCTTACGCGCACGACCGTGGTAACGAATCGACCCGCCGGATGCGGGCCGTGAGGGAACTATACGGCGGGTTTTGGACAGGCTTGAGCAGAGGGTGCGCGGTTTGGTAAACGTGCTAAAACCGGCGGTAAACGGTAGGTAAAGGTGGTTACCTTATGAAGATACCACTACAAGGAAAATGCAGGTCGGATGCGATGTTTTTGCTAAATCGCTTTACCATTTATCAGCATTATTTCCAAGTATTCTCTTTGGGCAGCTAAAAGAGCCCCGTCCCAAATTAGCTACCCAAACAACCTTGTCCCAAGAGAGCTACTTTTGTTGAGCGCGGCGGGCGGCACGGCGGGCCCTGGCTTCCTGGATCTCCTCGAGGTGGGCAATGATCTCGGCAGCGCTTTCCTCGATGGCTTTGCCGTCGGTGCGCACCACAAAGCAGCCCAGGCGCTTCATGAGGGCACGAGCTTCCTCGAGCTCGCTGCGCACGCACTCAGGCTCGGCATAGGAGCCTGCGACGGCGCGGGCGTAGTCGTCGCCCAAGCGGCTATCGCGAATCTCGGAAATCACATCGACGGTCGAAATCAAGCCGAACAGGCGCATCGGGTCAACCTCGTAAATCGACTTGGGCGGCTCCATGCCATGCGCCAACGGAACATTGGCGACCTTGTAGCCCTGATAGGCTAAATACATCGACAGCGGCGTCTTGGATGTACGCGACACACCCAGCAGCACGATATCGGCACCCGACAGATCGTCACAACCACGACCGTCATCGTGCTCAACGAAATACTCCATGGCCTCGATACGATGGAAATACCGATCGTCGGTCTTGTGAATCACGCCCGCAACGCCTTTGGGCGGCACACCGATGAGCGACGACAATACGGCGAGCGTCGGACCGATCAGGTCGACCGAGCGAATGTGCAGCATGCCCAAATAATCGAGCACGCGGGCGCGAAGCGCTGGATCGACGATGGTGTGGAACACGGCGATATCGCGATGGTCGGCATCGACGCGCGGCCCCACAAATGACTTGACCTGCTCCACGGAGGTCACCTTAGGCAGGCGCAAAACGCGAAAAGCCCCTACATCAAATTGCCCGGACGCCGCAAGTACCACCTCACAAGCGGTATCGCCGAGCGAGTCGGAGATAACGATAACGGTGGGACGAGCGGTGACCGGGCAATCCATGCGGGGCTCCTTTTACGCTTATGCGCAGGCTGGCTTACTTTTTGCGGGCAAGCTCACCGATGTTGGCAATGCCAGAGAAAACGGCCTCGAAGCGGTTGAGCAGCTTAAGGCGATTATCGCGAAGCTGCTCGTCTTTGTCCATGACCATGACCTCATCGAAGAAACGGTCGATGGGCGCGCGCAGGGCGGCGAGGGCGGCAAATGCGGCCGGGTAGTCCTCGGCAGCAAGGGCGGCATCGACAGCGGTCTGAGCGGCCTCGGAGGCGTCGGCGAGCGCGAGCTCGACCTCGCCCATCAGGCTGCGGTCATACTCCGCACCAAGCTCAGGCTTGGAGATATGCGCGGCGCGGGCATAGGCGGTCGCCAGGTTGTCGAACGTCTCAGCGTCGTTCTTGCGGGCCTCGTCGAGGGCGGCGCAGCGGGCGAAGAAGACGGACGGGGCGATAATGTGCACCGCGGAGACGGCGGCAACGGTATCGGCCGGGATCTTTTCGTCGCGGGCCATGCTCACCAGGCGGCCATGGAAGAAGTCACGAACCTGCTGGGCGACCTCGGCGGCGTCGAACTCAATGCCCTGCTCGCTATAGAGCTCGAGCGCAAAGTCGATGAGCGACGTGGGATCGATCGGCAGACGGTCGCGCAGGATGTTGATGATACCGATAGCGGCACGACGCAGCGCGTAGGGATCGGAGGAGCCAGTCGGGGGCTCGCCGATGGCAAAGATACCGGCGATGGTATCAAGCTTGTCGGCGCAGGCCACGATGCAGCCAGCGGTGCCCTCGGGCAGCTCGTCACCGGCAAAACGGGGACGATAGTGATCGCGAATAGCATGGGCGACCTCGTCGTTCTCCCCCATCGCGGTCGCGTAATAACCGCCCATCACGCCCTGCTGGCTCGTGAACTCGACGACGGCGTTGGACACCAGGTCTGCCTTGCACAGGTGTGCGGCGCGAGCAGCGTCGGCGGCAAGATGGGCGCCCAGGTGAGCCTCGCGGGCGATAGCGAGCGCGAGCTGCTCGATGCGCTCGGACTTGGCGAGCACGCTACCGAGCTTCTCCTGGAAGGCAACCTTGGACAGACGCTCACGGAACTCGTCGAGGGAGATCTTCAGGTCCTCCTCGTAGAAGAACTTAGCGTCGTCCAGACGGGCGCGCACGACGCGCTCGTTACCGTCGATCACTCGCTCGGCGTTCTCGGGCTTGCTGTTGGAGACGACCACGAACTCACGCGTCAGCTTGCCCTCGCCGTCATAGATCGGGAAGTAGCGCTGGTTGGTGAGCATGGACTCGCAGATGATCTCGTGCGGGACCTTGAGGAACTCCTCATCGAAGGTACCGACGAGCACCGTCGGCCACTCGCAGAGGTTGATAACCTCCTCGAAGACCTTCTTGGGCGTGTCGACATGGCAGCCGGGGCGAGCGGCCTCGACCTCGGCGATACCGGCAAGGATGGCCTCACGACGACGCTCGGCAGAAAGCACGCCGGCGTCCTCGAGCACCTGCTCGTAGACGGCGGGGCTGGCGACAACATGGTCACCGGGGCCAAGCACGCGATGGCCGCGCGTGGTATTGCCGCTCGTCACGTCGGCAAACGACACGGGCACAACGTCCTCGCCCAGAAGGCAGCAGATCCAACGGACCGGGCGCACGAAGGTGGCGTGCTCGTGGCCCCAGCGCTGAGAGCGGTAGTTGGGCCACTGCAGGCCGGCGATGGTCTTCTCGCACAGAGCGGTCAGAATCGGCGTAGCCGGTGCGGAAGGAATATTCTTCTCGGCAAAGACGTACTCGCGGCCGTCGGTGTCCTCGCGACGGACCAGATCCTCGGCAGCCACACCGCACTTGCGGGCGAAGCCCTGGGCGGCCTTGGTGGCGTTACCGTCAGCGTCGAAGGCGATGTTGGCCGCAGGGCCACGCTTGACCTCGTGAACCTCATCGGTCGCGGTGGCAACGTCGGCAACGAGCGCAGCCAGGCGACGCGGGCTCGAGATCACACGGACCTCGCCGTGGGCCAGACCGGCATCGTCCAAACCCTTGGCAATCATGGTGCCAAGCTGCTTGACGGCATTGTTCAGCGGTGCAGAGGGCATTTCCTCCGTACCGATCTCAAACAGGAAATCCTTAGCGTCTGCCATGGCTTACGCCACCTCGCCTTCCTGGTCGGCATTCTCGTTGACTCCGGCGACCTCGGCCATGTAGGCCTCGCAGCACGCCTTGGCGACGGCGCGGACGCGCAGGATGTAGTTGGCACGCTCGACCGCGGACAGGGCGCCGCGGGCATCGAGCAGGTTGAAGGCGTGGCTGCACTTCATGACACAGTCGTACGCCGGCAACGGCAGCTTGCGCTCCAGGCAGGAATGGCACTCGGCCTCGTAGTCGTCAAACTTCTGACGCATCATCTCGACGTTGGCGACCTCAAAGTTATAGGCACTGAACTCGCGCTCGTTCTCGAGGAACACGTCGCCGTAGGTCATGGGCGTGCCGTCGGGCAGATAGCTCCACACCAGATCGTAGACCGAGTTGACGCCCTGAGCGTACATGGCGATACGCTCCAGGCCATAGGTGATCTCGACGGGCACGGGGTCGACCTCGATACCGCCCACCTGCTGGAAGTACGTGAACTGCGTGACCTCCATGCCGTTGAGCCAGACCTCCCAGCCAAGGCCCCAGGCTCCCAGCGTCGGGCTCTCCCAGTCGTCCTCGACAAAACGAACGTCATGATCGTTGGGGTCCAGGCCAATGGCGGCCAGCGAACCCAGGTAGAGCTCCTGGGCGTTGACCGGCGAGGGCTTGATGAGCACCTGGAATTGATAGTAGTGCTGCATGCGGTTGGGGTTCTCGCCGTAGCGGCCGTCGGCGGGACGGCGGCAGGGCTGCGCATAGCAGGTGCGCCATTCGGCAGGACCGAGCGAGCGCAGCGTGGTCGCGGTATGGAAGGTACCGGCACCGACCTCGGAGTCATAGGGCTGCATAATGACGCAGCCCTGCTCGCCCCAGTACTGCTGGAGGCGCAGGATGATGTCTTGGAAGGAAAGCGATGAAGCGTTCATGCCTCTAATATCCCCTCGTCGAAACGATTACACGGTTAGGTACTGTACTATAGCGGTTTTTAGTCGATAGCGCCGATGCGGTTGAGCGGCCAGTAACGCACAAGCGCCACAGCGATCAAATCAGAGCGATCGACGGGACCAAAGTAGCGTGAGTCGGCAGAGTTCTCTCGATTGTCGCCCATCACCCACACACAGTCATCGGGGACGGTGTAGGGATAGCTCACCTGGGCGGCGGGCGCCTGGACCGAAAGCGGCCAGCTCATGCCGGTCGTATAGTCCTCATCGAGCGCCTGGCCGTCGACGACGACCTTGCCGTCCTGAAGGTCGACCGTCTGACCGGCCGTGGCGATGACGCGCTTTACCAGCACGTCATGCTCGGACGTGGCATCGGGGTTGTGGAACACCACGATATCACCCTGTTTGACGGGCTGACCGAGCTCGAGGCTCACCTTTTGTGCCAGGATCTGGTCGCCAATCTCGATCGTGTCCTCCATGGAGCCAGTGGGTACCACAAAGGGCTCGACCACAAAGGTGCGGATCAAGAAGGTGGCCACGAGCGCGATCGCGATGACCGCGACCCACTCAAAAGCGCCCCTCAACGCGGAATGCTGCGATGGAACCATTCTCACTCCTCGCTCTGCGAATACGAAGCGTCCAGAATCTCCTGCGCGTACGCGCGCTCCTGGGGCGTAAGCCGCGCCGTCTCGATCAGGTCGGGACGCCAGCGGCAGGTGCGCTCGATGGCATTCTTACGGCGCCAGGCGTCAACCTTGGCATGGTCACCGCTCACGAGCACAGGCGGCACGCCCTCGCCGTTGAATTCAGCAGGGCGAGTGTACTGCGCATACTCGAGCAGGCCACCGTCCTCGGCGGTCGAGAACGACTCGTCGACGTTGCTCATCTCGTCACCAAGGGCGCCGGGAATCAGGCGTACGACGGCATCGGCAACGACCATAGCGGGAAGCTCGCCGCCCGTGAGCACGTAATCGCCGATCGACAGGCGCTCGTCAGCATACGCATAGGCACGCTCGTCGACACCTTCGTAACGGCTGCACACAAACAGCAGGCGCTCGCTTTTGAGCAGGCGCTCGGCCACATGCTGCGTAAAGGGCTCGCCGCACGGGGTGAAGAAGACCACCGTCGGCTTGGGGCCCTCCGCGCTAATGGCCTCGATGGCCTCGGCGATAGGCTCGACCTTCATGAGCATGCCCTGCCCGCCGCCGTACGGCTCGTCATCGACGGTACGATGGCGGTCGTGCGTCCAGTCGCGCAGGTTATACGCCTTAAAATCAAAAAGGCCGGCCTTGCGGGCGCGGCCCAAAATCGATGTGGACATGACGGGCTCAAACATCTCGGGAAAGACCGAAAGGGTCTCAATCAGCATGTTGTCCTCCCTACTTGTCCATATCGATCAGGCCGTCCATAACGTGGACAGAAATTGTTCCTGTGTCGGGAAGATCGAGCACAACCTGCTCGATCACGGGAATCAGCACCTCGCCGTACCGATCGCCCTCGACAACCCAAACATCGTTAGCGGGCGTCGACATGATCTCGACGATCGTGCCGAGCGAACCGAAGCGCTCGTCAACCACCTCGCGACCCATCAGGTCGGTATAGGCGGCGTCGAGTGAATCGAGCTCAAAGTCGTCACGATTTGCCAGCACGTAGCATCCCGTGATGCCCTCGGCGGCCGTCAAGTCGTCAATGCCCTCAAACGAGACCAGATCGCCATCGCCCGTATCGGAGACGGACACGACCGTGCAAAAGCGGTCGCGCTTGAGCGCCGGCGGCGTCAGGGCGACGCGCATACCCGGCTCTAATACAGAAGGAAGCCCCCGCAGCGGCTGCGCGAGGACCTCCCCCTTCCTTCCGTGCGGCTTGACCACACGGGCGATGTTTTTGTACTGGGACCTCAAGGTCCTAGCCCAGAACCTCTACCTCGACAGCAGTGTCGAGGCGAGCGGCCAGTGCACGGGCGAGCGTGCGAATGGCCTTGATGGTACGGCCACGACGGCCGATGACCTTAGCAACGTCATCCTCGGCGACAGAAACCTCGATCGTAGAGGCGTCGTCACCATCGATGACCTCAAGGCTCACGGAATCCGGGTCGTCGACGATCTGAACAACGAGATATTCGACGAGATCGGCGATGCGATCTGAGAGCATTGCCTCACCCTCGAGCTGTGCAGCGTCAACCTCAGGCACGATTTACTCCTCGGCGCCCTCAGCGGCCTCAGCGGCAGCCTTAGCGGCCTCGGCCTCTTTGGCGAGCTGCTTCTTGGACTTCTTGACGACGGTCTCGGTCTTCTCGCCCTCGTTGGCGGCCTTGACCAGAGCGGCGACGGCATCGGTGAGCTGAGCACCCTTGGACTGCCAGTCGGCGATCTTCTCGAGGTCGAGGTTGATGGTCTTGGGGGCGGTCATCGGGTTGTAGCGGCCAACCTCCTCGATGATACGACCGTCACGCGGGGCGCGGGAATCGGCGACGACGACACGGTAGTACGGACGCTTCTTAGCGCCGTGACGAGCAAGGCGAATCTTGACTGCCAAAGGAAACTCCTCCAACCAAGCAGCTTTAGGCTGCAACTACAAACAAACAGTTGAACATAATACGCCATCGACGCGGGCAGGTGAAGTCCGTGAGACCAACTTCTTCGGTGTAGTCGAGGGCAAATCCATATCTTAGACAAGAATTCGGGATTTGCAAGCACATACACGCACCCCACATGAGCTGCGCGGTATACTCATGACATGGAAAGACGCGAACATACATACGGTTATGAGGATGCCATGGGCGTCACGCCGCCTCCCTGGACGGGTCCGGCGGTGGGCCTCATGGACCTCGATGCGTTTTTTGCGAGCGTGGAGATGCTCGATCATCCCGAATGGCGCGGAAAGCCGCTCATCGTGGGCGGAGACGCCGATTCGCGTGGCGTCGTGTCCACGTGTTCGTATGAGGCACGTCGCTTTGGCGTGCACTCTGCCATGGCCTCGGCCGAGGCGCGGCGCTTGTGCCCGCAAGCCATTTGGACGCACGGGCACTTTGATCGCTACCGCGAGGTGAGCGCGCAGGTCATGGCGATTCTTGCCGAGGAGACGCCGCGCGTTGAGCGCGTATCCATCGACGAAGCCTTTATCGATATCACACCGGGTCGCTTTGCGCCCGAAGACCCGCTACTGGTTGCGCGGCGTATAAGCGACCGCGTGGCAGCGCTGGGAGTGACGTGCTCCATTGGTGTGGGCTGCAACAAGACGGTCGCAAAGATCGCAAGCGAGCGGGATAAGCCGTTTGGGCTGACCATCGTGCGCCCCGGGACGGAACAGCGCTTTTTGGCCGCGCTACCAGTGTCTGCCATGAGCGGCATCGGGCGCTCAGCCGAGGAGCGACTGCGCCGCATGCGCATCTATACCCTCGGCGAGCTATCACGGGCACCGGAATCCACCTTGGCCTCTGTTTTTGGCGTCAACGGCGAGCGCATGCGCCAGCGTGCGCTGGGACTCGAAATCTCCGAAGTCACGAGTCTCGATGAAGAGCGTGAGGTTAAATCCGTGAGCAATGAGCGCACCTTTGCAAAAGATTTAACTGAGCGTGGGGACATCGAAGCGGCGATTGCGCTGTTGGGAGAGTCGGTTGGACGACGTCTGCGCCGTAAGGGACTGACGGGCGGCACGGTAACGCTCAAGCTTAAGTATTCGTATGGCAGCGGACGCACGGCGCAGCGGCGGCTTCCCCACCCCACCGACGACGAGAATATCTTTGTGGCGGTTGCGCTCGAACTGCTCGACAACATCTGGCAGGAAGGAATGCATGTTCGCTTAGCAGGCATCGGCATGAGCGACTTCGACCACCAAGGCGGCATCCAGACCGACTTGTTCTGCGAAGTCGACGACCGCGGAGCCCAATCCAGCGACCGCCGCGAGCTCTCCGTCGCGATCGACGCCGTCCGAGACAAGTTCGGCGACACCGCCCTATCCTTCGGCCGCCAATCCCGCTTCAACGATTAACCGCCTTTGGGCAAAAAGAAAGCCAGGCAGGTACGGAAAACCGCAACTGCCCGGCGAAATGCGCGAGACTAGCTAAAAGCCCCGTATCAAATGAGCCACTAGAGGAGGTCGAGGGGGAGCTGGGGGGCGTCACCCCAGAGCTTTTCTAGGCGGTAGAAGTCGCGGGCCTCGGGGGTGAAGACATGGACGACGACCGAGCCGTAATCCATGAGCATCCAGGTCTTCTGCTCGCGGCCCTCGATGGAGAACGGGTGCTCACCGCAGGCCTCGGCAACCTTCTCCTCGATCTCGTCGACGATAGAATCGACCTGACGGTTATTGGTACCGGTGGCGAGGACAAAGTAGTCGCACACATCGGAAAGCTCAGTCAGATCGAGCACTTGCACGTCCTCGCCCTTTTTGTCGTAGGCGGCCTGCGCGGCGGCGCGGGCGACATCCTCGGCGGCGACGCCGCTCGCGGACAGCGAGGCAGCGGTGCGGTCGGACGTGGCAACGAAGCTCTTGTGCTCCACACCTTCAAGAATCTGCTCGTCGGTCATGGTCTTGTCGGCCATGGAATACCTCTTTCTAGACACGCCCGAGCTAGCGCAGCTGGGCGTAATGGTTGTAAATCGTAATTGCCGTGGGATAAAGATAACGCCCGGACTGGATCACGTAGACCAGACCCTGCGCAAAACAGGAGAAGAACAACTCGTCAAGCGTCGACTCCCCCACCATCTTGCGCAGCGCGTGGGCATAATCACCATGGCGGTTGGGCTCGATGGCATCGGCCACAAAGACCACCATATCGAGCGGCGTCATGTCGCAGGCGCCCACGGTGTGACGGTCGACAGCCTGGAAAACGGCCGGCGACAGCTCGGGAAATAGCTGCGGAAGCTCATAGGCGGCAACCGGGCCATGCAGCAGCGGCGTCGCGGCCGAAGGAGAGCCGGCAACCTTAATGCCGTAGTGCAACGCGCGGGCCACGAGCTCGTCGTCGGAGAGTACCTTATCCCAGTCGTGAATCAGGCCGGCGGCAGCGGCATCAAAGCGGTTAACGCCGTAGACCTCGGCCAGATGAAGCGCGGTCTCGGCAACACCCAGCGAATGCATGTAGCGCTTGCGCTTGTCCTTCATACGCACATCAAGCAGCTCTTGAATGCGCTTAAGCAGCGCGCGCTCATCGCCTTCAAACTGATCCTCTACCGACAACGTAGACCCCCATCACTCAAAATCTTCTTGACCCAGATCGGTATACAGCCCGCGTTTACGAATATAGCCGAGCACGGACTCGCTCGTAAGATAGCGCACGCTCATGCCACGGGCAACTCGCTTGCGAATGTTGGTCGAACTAATCGCCAGCGCCGGAATCTGGATATACCGCACGTCAAACGGCAGGCCCGACTCTTTGATTCGGGCACGCGCCGTATCGATATCAAAGCCCGGTCGCGTCG
>CABQHR010000042.1 GCA_902463875.1 uncultured Collinsella sp. | reverse complement strand
TGCGGCCGCCTGATGTGCTGCCTGCGCTACGAGTTCGAGGCCTACAAGGACTTTAAGAGCCGCGCGCCCAAAAAGAAGACGCTCATCGATACGCCGCTCGGCAAGGCGCGTATTCAGGAATATGACACGCCGCGTGAGCAGCTGGTGCTGCGCCTGGAGAACGGCAAGGTCTTTAAGGTCAACCTGGCCGATATGACCTGCTCGGAGGGCTGCAAAAAGAAGGCCGCCGAGCAGGGCTGCAATTGCCGCCCCGACTGCGTGACGCGCGATGTGCTCGAGCGCATCGAGTCGCCCGAGATGCGCCTGGCGCTCATGGAGCTCGATCGCGAGAACGGCGTCGACGTGGGCGATGGCCTGTCGAGTGCCGACCGTCTGGCCGGCACGTCGATGCCCAAGCGCCGCCGTCGCGATGTGGACGCCGATACCCGTGCCGGTCAGAGCCAGGGCGAGGGTCGCGGCCGCGGAAAGGGCCGCGGAAAGGCCGAGGCGCCCGAGGCCGAGGAGGCCGCCGGTGGCCGTCGTCGTCGCAAGCGCTCGGGCTCGGGCGATGCCGGCGAGGCCGCTCCCGCAGGCAAGAATTCCCCCCGCGAGCGCGAGGCTCAGCAGCCTCAGCAGCAAAACCGCGGCGGTGGCATGAATCCCACGCGCCGTCGCCGCCGCCATTTGTCGAGCGAGGAGCGCGAGGACGCCTTCCGCGCCGCAGCTGCTCGTGAAGCCGGTGCCGCTCCCAAGGGTGGTTCGGGTTCCGATACGCCTGCCGACAAGGGTGGCAAGCAGCGCAACGATGACGAGCGCGCCCCGCGTCCGCGTCGTCGCCATTCCTCGGGCACGCAGCAAAAGCCCTCGGTGCCCTCCGTGGCCGATCAGGTCTCGGATGGCGAGGTCAAGGTCACACGTCGTCGTCCCGGAGATGGCGGAGGGGCGGCTGCCAAGGCCGCGCGCGGCGCTGCTCGCGACGAACGCGAGTCGCGCGAAGATCGTGGTGGCGAGGGTTCGGCCGACCAGGGCCAAAAGCGCCGTCGCCGTCGTCGTTCCCGCAAGCCGCGTCAAGATGGTGGCGAGGGCTCGACTCCGTCTTCGTCTGCACCACAACCGCCCGCCGGCGAATAACGCCCGCGAGCGGATTTAACCCGCCTTGCCCCGAGCGCATCGGGGTATCATAGCGCTGAATCAACAACCCTCCCTGCGACCGAGCGTAGGGAGGGTTGTGTCGTGAAGAGACATTTGAATGTGTTGGGATGCCTGCAAGGTGCCGGCATCCTACCGTTTGCGGACGAATTGCTACCGTTTGCCGAGCGGGCAGCGCACGAGGCGCTTGAGGCGTTGTCGCCCACGCGATGCGCCGGCTGCGAGCGCTCCGGCGCGCTTATTTGCCAAGACTGCTTGGCGGCGCTTGCGCTCATCGACCCGCGGCATAGCTGCACTCGATGCGGCGCTCCGTTTGGAGACTTGCTGTGCACCGAGTGCTCGGTCGAGGGTTCGTCCTCGGCGATGGCCGAAGCACTCGACCGGTGCCTGGCATGTGCCATTTACACGCATCCGCTGCCTCGAATCATTAAAGCGTACAAAGACGCGGGCGAGCGACGCCTGGCGCCGTATCTGGCGGAGCTGCTATATGACACCGCCTTACATGCCCAGGTCGCGGCACCCGAACGCTTAGGCGGTGTGTTGTCCGGCGCCGATGCAGTGGTGTTTGTGCCCGCGACGGCGGCGGCGTTTCGGCGACGCGGCTTCGATCATATGGAAGCCATCGCGCGCCCATTTTGCGAGCTGTCGGGTGTTCCGTTGCTCGATGCCCTCGTCAAGTACGGGCATGGCGACCAGCGCGAACTCGGTCGTGAAGAACGCCGTGAACGCGCCCGAGGCATGTACGAGACCGTTGAAGACGTGCGGGGCCGCCGCCTGCTGCTTATCGACGACGTTATCACCACGGGTGCGACGATGGCAGCGGCTTCGGCGGAACTCAAGCGCGCCGGTGCCGCGGCCGTTGATGGCCTCGCTATCGCACGCGTTTGGTAGGGGTGATTCATGTGGCGGTAACAATCAGGCAGTGCAACAAGCCGACAAAAGAGCAGCTTGCGGCTTCCGTGATCCTGACGGGCGCCTCGGCGTTGCGCATGATTCGAGCCGAGCGCCGGCAGATGGGCTACATCGGCTGGAAGGACCTTGAGCCCGAGGAGGAGCGCCGCGTGCTGTGTGCGTCATCGCCTTCGACCGAGGATATCTATCTTCCCGATCTAGTGCGAATTGGAGCCAAAAGCGGCGAGGTGCAAGAAGATCTGTGCTTGCTGGTGGGATCTGCGGCGCAGCGCCGCCGCATACCTGGCGTGGGCTGGTCCGTGTGTTCCGGGTTGCCTGCCGGCTCGATTCTAGAGGTGGAACCGGGGGTGTACAGCCTGTCTCCCGAGGCCCTTTGTGTTGCGGTCGCCCGCGAGGTCGGCTGTATCCAGGCGTTTGCCCTGGCCCAGGAACTGTGTTCCAAGATTTCGCTGAGCGATCGCGGGAAGTATCTGCCTCCCTACACCTCACCCACCGTGAACAGGCTTGCAAAGGATAAAGACCAACCGGCAGAAGTGGGCTACTTTGAAGTCGAGCCGGTGCTGACGCCTGATCGACTGGCAGATTACCTTGCGGAATGCAAGGGGAATGTGGCCAAACAGCTGCTGCGCCTGTGTCCCTACCTGTCGGAAAACCTGCGCTCGCCCATGGAGTGCATCATGCTCGCCCTGTTTTCGCTTCCGTATTCCTATGGCGGATTTGCCTGCGGTCTTTTTAAGACCGACTACAAGATCGAGTTCGATGACCGCGCGCAGGCAATCTCGGGGATGCCGCATGCAGTCTGCGATGCATATCAGGAAGCAGCCCGGTTTGACCTTGAATACAACGGTGAGCTGGGCCATTCCTCCCGGAGGGGACGTATCCATGATGAAAAACGCAACACGGGCTTGATTACTATGGGAATCGAGGTCGCGACGGTCAACAACGAAATGCTCTGCGACATGGAAGCGATGGAAGCGCTCGCATGGCGCATCCACCAGCGCATGGGTAAGCGATATCAGAATCGCGTAGAGGCTCGTCGAAAGAGACAAGATGCTCTGCTGAATACGCTCCGAGCGTGCTTTGGGCTCAAGCCAGCGTAAAACTATGACTTTATAGGGGGTCTGTTTATATGCCGTGTGCAAAAAACGGCAAATATGAGTACTGTTACTAGATTAGTGGCAGCCAAAACAAAGATACTTGGGCCGAAAATCTGGATTCATTGAATAGATAATAAACGAATGTGGAATATCTTGGCGCCAAGCAGGCTGTGCGGAACTCAAAAAGGGCTCGTGGGGCGGAAAAACGATGCTACTAAATTTGTAGCAGTACTCATATTTGCCGTTTTTTGCACACGGCACCCTGAGACGGGTGCCCCGGAGCTTCCCGTAGGGGAGCTCCGGGCTTCATGGGGGCACGAAAGGTCTGCTCCGACCTGCAAAATCTGTGCTCACGGTGCGAATGACGTCCCTAACCTTAAACTTTAGCTTGAACTTAGCTATAATGCGCTACGTTCCTGCCAGGCTGTGGTTGCGGACGGACGAAATGTCCATCCTAGTCCAAGACAGACGCGGTCAAAGGGATCCACGTAAGCGACCGCGTGCGCGCGGCGCGATCATGGCGCGTCCTAGATGTAAGCCGCACCGTCCGTTCTACTTTCTTTGGGGCAATACCGCCTCGCGGGCGAGCGGGCCAGTCGTGAAGGTGGCTACGGCTTCCCGAGCAAACACCCCGGTGCGCAAGTGTGGGGTCAAATACCAGGTCAGCTGGTGGGAACAACCCGTTATTCCGCGCAACGCACGGATTGTATACGACACAGAAGGCAGGGTAGTGGACATGGTGAGGGGCAGCTTGATGCACGCGGCTCGGTTAGGTGCTGGGACTGCGGCGGTCATTGCCGTATTGGGCTTGAGCGGATGCGCGTTCAATCCACTGTCCACGTTCACGACACCCACGATTGACCAGATCGAGCGCGAGACCGTCACGCCGGCGGTGTCGGACGACGCTCTGGTCACTCCCGGTACCCTGACGGTTGCCCTCGATACCTCCGATGCTCCGCAGGCCATGCAGGGCGCCGATGGTAACCTCACGGGCTACGCGGTCGACGCGGCCCGCGCCCTTGCAAGCCGTATGGGCCTTAAAGTTGCCTTCGTCGATGCGTCTTCTGCCGATTCCGCGCTTGGCGACAAAAAGGCCGACATCTTCATTGGCGACATCAATTCCACGGATGGTGACATCAGCACGCTTGGTACTTGCCTGTACGACGCTGCGGCAGTGTTCGGAAAGGCGAGCGACGGCGAGTCACTGAGCGTTTCCACCGAAACGCTTAACACCGCTACCCTGGGCGTTCAGACCTCCTCGGCCTCGCAGGAAGCGCTCGCCAAGCAGAGCATCACGGCCAACCAAAAGACCTTCTCCAACGTCAACGAGTGCTTTGAGGCGCTCGAGTCCGGCGAGGTCGACTACGTGATTTGCGACTCCACGGCCGGCGGCTACCTTGCGCGCCTGATAAGCCAGATCTCTTACGTCGGCGCGCTCGAGACGCCCTCGACGCTCGGCGTCGCGGGCCTCGCGGCCAACGACGAGCTATGCCGTGCCGTGAGCGATGCCCTCGACGGTATCACGGCCGATGGCACGCTCGAGGCGGTCCACTCCGTCTGGTACGGCACGATGCCCTATGACCTCACCACCAAGATGGTCTCGGGCGCCGACGTGCAGCCGACCGACACCGGATCCAGCGAGTCCGCATCCTCCGATTCGAGCAGCGAGGGTGCATCCTCCGAGGATAAATCGTCCAGCCAGGAGGGCACTATCACCGACGACGACATTAACAAGCTCAATAGCTAGTTATTGCTAGGGGTGGCGTCTCCTATTCGCTAGGAGGGACGCCTCTTCACGGTTTCAACACGCATCGCCGGGCTCTCCCAATAGGGGAGCCCGGCTTTTTCGTTTCCATAAAACCAGCAGGTCAAAGACATTTTTTAGGTGCAAAACCAAGGTCGCTGTCGCCTTCCCATAGCGCACTTTGCCACAGAAAAGTGCGAGACTTCGGTATGCGGTATCAAGCAATCGTTATTCGGGTCTTTGGGAATCCGAGTGATTAAATGCACGGCAATGGGTACATAGCCAGTACAGTAAGTCCCCGAGGCAGATTGGAGCCACGTATGGATATCAAGGTTTCTGGACGCAAGACGACGGTAACCGATGCTCTGCGTGCGCATGTGGATGAGAAGATCGGCGAGGCGCTCAAGGTTTTCGATATCGAGCCCATGACGGTCGACGTTGTACTTCGCTATGAGAAGAACCCCTCGAACCCCAACCCGGCAATCGTCGAGGTTACGGTTCGCGCCCGCGGTTCGGTGATTCGCGTTGCCGAGCACGGTGCAGATATGTACGCCGCCATCGACCTCTCCGCCGATAAGGTCACCCGCCAGCTGCGCAAGTTCAAGACCAAGGTCGTGGACAACCGCCAGGGTGGTGCCAGCGCAGCGGATGTTGCACCGGTCGAGCGCGTCGAGGATCTTGCCGATCTGCTGCTGCCCGAGGAGGAGGACGACCTGCTCGTCCGCGAGAAGGTCATCGACGTCACCCCGATGACTGAGGAGCAGGCGCTGGTGCAGACCGATCTGCTGGGCCACGACTTCTACGTGTTCGAGAACGCGACGACGGGCCTCATCAATGTGGTGTATCACCGTAAGAATGGTGGATATGGCATCATCAAGCCCCGTATCGAAACACTTGACGAGTAAAATACGTTAACTTGCATGAGTTAACGGCTGGCGGCCATCCCATGCGGGTGGCCGCCTTTTTACGTAAGGAGTCGCTTTGATGGACAAGGCTGCATCCGCCGGCCATTCTGACCGCTGCCGCATCGTCGTCGATACCTGCTGCGACTTTAGCCCCGAGGTCGCCGCGAACCTCGATGTCGATATCTTGGGCTTCCCCTTCATCATCGATGGCGAGGAGCGCACGGACGACATCTGGTCGAGCATCACACCCAAGGAGTTCTACGACCGCATGCGCGCCGGTGCCCGCGTGTCCACCTCGGCTGTGTCGCTCGGTCGCTATATCGAGTTCTTTACCGAGTGCGCCAAAGAGGGTACGCCCACGGTCTACCTGTGCTTTACCTCGGCGCTGTCGTCGAGCTACAACTCTGCGTGCCAGGCGGCGGACGCCGTGCGCGCCGAGTATCCCAACTTTGAGCTGTACGTGGTCGACAACGCTCTGCCCTGTGCGACCGGCGAGCTCTTGGCGCTCGAGGCCGTCCGTCAACGCTCGGCGGGACTCACCGCCAAGCAGCTGGTCGACTGGGCAAACGAGGCCAAGACCTATGTCCACGGCTACTTTACGCTCGAGAGCTTCGACGCGCTGGCTGCCGGCGGCCGCATTCCGCCCGCGGCGGCGCAGCTCACGGCAAAGCTCGACGTCAAGCCCGAGCTCTCCTACGACCTTGCCGGCTCGCTGTCGCTGATCGGCGTCAACCGCGGCCGCAAGAAGGCGCTCAAGTCCATCCTCAAGTCGTTCCGTGAGAACTACGTGCCCGATCGCACTATGCCCATCGCCATTATGACTGCCGATGCCGAGAAGGACGGCGACTGGCTCGAAGCCGCCATCCGCAAGGAGGAGGGCTGCGCCGACGTCACGATCATTCGCAGCTCCGTGGGCCCCACCATTGGCTCGCACGTGGGGCCCGGCATGGTGGCACTTGCGTTTTGGGGCAAGAACCGCGCTGAGAAGGCCTCGCTTTCCGATCGCATCGCGCGTCGCGTGCGCGGCGAGTAGACAGGCGCTACGCCCACAAGCGCCCTCAAGTCACGGCCCAAACGCTGGCACCGAGTATTCAACCTGGTAACAACACCCAACCCAAAAGGAAAGGTTTCATGGCAAACAAGCTCTCCGTCGCATTCATCGGCACCGGAATCATGGGTGCCCCCATCGCCGGCCACATCCTGGACGCCGGCTATCCCGTCACGGTCAACAACCGCACCAAGTCCAAGGCCGCAGCGCTCGTTGAGCGCGGCGCCGTCTGGGCCGATACGCCGGCCGAGGCCGCGGCAGACGCCGATGTCGTCTTTACCATGGTGGGCTATCCCTCCGAGGTCGAGGAGCTCTACCTGGCGGGCGACGGCCTGCTGGCCTGCACCAAGCCGGGCGCGGTCCTGATCGACCTCACCACGAGCTCGCCCGAGCTCGCCCGCGACATTGCCGAGGCCGCCCAGGTCTCCGGTCGCATGGCGTTTGACTGCCCCGTCACCGGCGGCGAGTCGGGCGCGATCGCCGGTACGCTCACGGCTATCGTGGGCGCTACCGAGAACGACATCGCGCCGGTCCGCGACATCCTTGCCACCTTTGCGGCCAACATCTGCTGCTTCGACGGCGCCGGCAAGGGCCAGGCTGCCAAGCTCGCCAACCAGGTGTCGCTGGGCGCCTGCATGGTCGGCATGGCAGACGCCATGGCATTTGCCGAGCTGAGCGGCCTTGACCTGGAGAAGACCCGCCAGATGATCCTGGGAGGTACCGGTAAGTCCGGCGCCATGGAGAGCCTGGCCCCCAAGGCGCTCGACGGCGACTACAAGCCCGGCTTTATGGTTGAGCACTTTATTAAGGACCTGCGCCTGGCGCTCGCTTACGCCGATGACCGCGAGCTTGCGCTGCCCGGTGCCGACGTCGCCTTTACACTCTACGACATGCTCGACGCCATCGGTGGTGCCAAGCTGGGCACCCAGGCCATCACGGTCCTCTACAAGGAGGAGGCCGACGCCATCGCCGCCGGTCTGGACTGGTCGCAGTATCGCCCCGAGGAGCACGGTGCCCACGAGGACGGCTGCGGTTGCGGCGAGCACGGCGAGGACCATGAGTGCTGCGGCTGCCACGGCCATGACGACGGCCACGAGTGCTGCTGCGGCCACCATCACGGGGAGTAGCGCCCATGAGCTGGACGTTCGTGGTGCTCGCGCTGGCGCTCTTTATCTTTGCGATCTACATTGGCTTTTTGTGCGGCCAGTGGGCCTGCGAAAAGCGCGTGATCACCAAGCGCGACTACTGGATTGCCAACTTTGCAGGAGCGACGGCAGTCGTCCTGCTGACCTGGGTGTTTTCGCTGTTCCCGCTGGTTCAGTTTGCGCCGATCGGCTGGCTCGGCGGCTTTATCGCCGGCCTTAAGATGAGCTTTGGTGAGTCCGTCGGCCCGTGGCGCAAGCACGACGAGGTCTTCAACGTCAACAAAGCCCATCGCGCCGCCGCCGATGCGGGCGACGCCGAGGATCGCCGTCGCGCACGCCGCAATGGCGCTGCCGACCGACAGCTTATCTCGGTCACCGATGACAGCAAGGGTGCTGGCAAGCACGCTAAGAAATAGTAAGAAGAGGTAACTATGGCAGAAAACAAAGACGAACAGCTCACCGACGAGGAGCTGGCACAGCTCCAGCTGGCAGAGGAGAACGAGAACGCCGTCGACCGCCTGGTCCAGGAGCTCGGCTGCCCCACGCGCCGCATCCGCCAGTTTGCCGCCCGCGTGCTGCACCTGCTGGCCGAGCGCGACCCGCAGCGCGTCGTGCCCTGCGTGCCCGCGCTGATTGAGGCGCTCGACCGCCCCGAGGCGCAGACCCGCTGGGAGGCCCTCGATGCCCTGACGGCGCTCGCCACCACCTGCCCCGAGCAGCTGGGCGATGCCTTTGAGGGCGCCGAGACCGCACTGTTCGACGAGATCTCCTCCACGCTGCGCTATGCCGCCTTCCGCCTGCTGTGCGTGTGGGGTGCCACGAGTGTCGAGCGTTCGCGCGAGGCTTGGCCCATCCTGGACGAGGCCATCCAGTGCTACCACGGCGACCTTGAGTATCGCGACATGCTCGGTTGCCTGTACGAGTTTTGCCAGGGCGAGATCGACGCCGAGGTTGCCGAGAAGCTTGCGCTGCGCCTTAAGTTCGATGCCGAGAACGGTAAGGGCAGCTATCTCAAGGCCCGTTCGAGCGAGATTTGCGAAATGCTTGTTAAACGTTTTGGCCTGGATCTCTCCAAAAAGAAGAAGCGTGCTAGCGTTAAAAAATCTGACGACGCCGAAGACGAGGAGTAACAGATTATGGCGCACGATGTAGTCCTGATTCCCGGTGACGGTATCGGTCCCGAGATTACGCAGGCCATGCGCCGCGTGGTCGAGGCCACCGGTGTCCAGATCAACTGGAACGTCCAAGAGGCCGGTGCCGGCGTCATGGACGAGTTTGGCACGCCGCTGCCCCAGCACGTCCTCGATGCTGTCGCCGAGACTAAGGTTGCCATCAAGGGCCCCATCACCACGCCGGTCGGCACGGGCTTCCGTAGCGTCAACGTTGCCCTGCGCAAGCACTTTGACCTGTACGCCTGCGTGCGCCCTTGTCTGTCGCAGCCGGGTGACGGCTCGCGTTTCCGCGATGTCGACCTGGTCATCGTGCGCGAGAACACCGAGGACCTCTACGCCGGCATCGAGTTCGATGAGGGCGCTGCCGAGGTCGAGGAGCTCTCGCAGCTTGTCGAGCGTTCGGGCCAAAAGACCTTCGCCGCAGATTCCGCGATCTCGATCAAGCCGATCTCCATCGCCAAGAGCCGCCGTATTGTGGAGTACGCCTTTGAGTACGCCCGCCGCTGCGGCCGCAAAAAGGTGACGGCCGTGCACATGGCCAACATCATGAAGGCGACCGACGGCCTGTTCCTGCGCGTCGCGCGCGAGGTGGCCGCCAACTATCCCGATATCGAGTTCAACGACAAGATTGTCGACGCCACCTGCATGGGCCTGGTCCAGAACCCCAACGACTTCGATGTCTTGGTGCTGCCCAACCTGTACGGCGATATCGTGAGCGACCTGTGCGCCGGCCTGGTGGGCGGTCTGGGCATGGCCCCCGGCTCCAACATCGGTGCCGACTGCGCCATCTTCGAGGCCACGCACGGCTCCGCGCCCGATATCGCTGGTCAGGATATCGCCAACCCCACGGCCGAGATCCTCTCTGCTGCGATGATGCTCGATCATCTGGGCGAGAACGACGCTGCCAATCGCATTCGTGCCGCCGTCTCTGCTACGCTCGACGAGGGCGCGCAAGTTACCGGTGACGTGCGTCGTGCTCAGACCGGCTCCGTCGAGGGGGCCGTGGGCACGCAGGCCTTTGCCGATGCCGTTATCGCGCACCTGGCCTAAGGTGCGCACGCTGCAAACGCCTAAATAGTACTTAAGTGTTTGCGTATAACCTAAGAATCAATACGCCCGGCGCTCCGTCGGGCGTATTCTATTGAGGACTATGTTTCCTAACAAGGAGTAACTGATATGGGTCTGATTCAAAAGAAGGACGAGAAGGACGAGATCGACGGCATCCAGATCATCGAGCGCGGCGAAGGCCCCGACGGTGATGAGGACGAGAAGATCGACCTGGTCGCCGGTACGTCTGCCGAGCATATTGCCGCCGGTACGACGGCCGAGGAGGAGGACGCCCGTCTGGAGGCTCAGATTGCCGCGGATGCCGCTGACGAGAATCTGATGCCCGAGGAGCAGGACGAGGACGATTCCGACGCGGACGACCACGCATCCAAGCACAAGAAGACGATGATTGCCGCCTTCGTGGTTGCCGTCGTTATTGCTGCCGTGGTTGGCTTCTTTATTGGCAATGGCGGCTTTGGCGGCAAGGGCATCGGCTCGGCGACCCTCACCGAGGATCAGCTCTATTCGACCGTGGCAAGCTATAGCT
>CABQHR010000041.1 GCA_902463875.1 uncultured Collinsella sp. | reverse complement strand
CTGCGGGTTTCTTTACCGAGTTCTGATGGGAGCAGTGAATTTTTTGGCACTAAAATTGAATATTATCCCTGTTGACCGCGGGTGTTCTTTTTGCTAACACGCCATGCGGACACATGCGATCGCTCCGACACCCCAAAACCACAGCCTGTTCGCTTTACAACATGCAAACATGCGTTCGATAATAGGAGGCATGGAATATCGACAGACAGATGGCAAAACTCGGCGCGTGCACAAGCAGTATGTGGACGTCGTGGCTCGCATCCTCGCGGGCGGACAGGTCGTGCCGGTCACCGTCTGCTGGGTCGACGGTCGTTGCTTTACGATTGACGAGATTGTCTCGACCACTGGGTTTGGCCTGACGGTTCACGGCATTCGTACGGCAACCTATAAGGTGCGTTTTGGCGGGCACGCGACCGAGTTGTATCTGGAGGACCAGACGCGCGAGCGGGCGGACGGCTCGCAGGCACACGTGATGCGTTGGTGGGTTTGGGCGTTTGATCGTACGCTTGAGGGCGAGCGCCGCAGGTAAGAACGCGTGGCGTTCGGGTACAATGGCAGGAAACTTGTCAGCTACGGCGCCGTCGCGGTGCTTTTTGAAAGGACGAAATTATGAACGATATCCAGGGCTATCAGAACGGCCCCATCGAGACCGGCGCAAGCCGTGCCAAGGAGATGTCGCCGCGCGCGTACAACCTTGTCATGTCTGCTCTGATCTTTTTGGGCTTTTGCGCCATGGGCGCCGGCGCCTATTTTACGAGCACCATGTCGTTTGCGCGCATGATGATGAGCGGTGCCGCTTTGCCGCTGGTCTTTGGCTCATTTATTTTGACCATCGTCGGCATGGTCATGATGTCGGCTGCTGCCAGCAAACAGTCCGTGGGCCTGTCACTCGTGGGCTACGTGGCCTTTGCGAGCACCTTTGGTCTGACGGCGTCGTTTGGTCTTGCCAACTACGACCTGCCTACCATTAACACCGCCTTTATCGCCACGGCCGCCATCACCTTTGTCTTTGGCGCGCTGGGCGTGACCTTCCCCAAGTTCTTCCAGCGTGTGTATGGCATTGGTTTTGGCATCCTGCTTGCCACGATTCTGGTCGAGATCGTGCTGATGTTCATGGGCGTTTCGCAGTCCATTACCGACCTGATCGTGATTGTGGTGTTCGCCGGCTTTATTGGCTACGACACCTATGTGGCAACGACGGTGCCGCCCACGCTGCCCAACGCCGTGCTCATGGCATCCAACCTGTTCGTGGACATTATCAACGTGTTCCTGCGCATCCTGAACATCCTCGGTCGTCGCGACTAGTGCCAAATTGCAGCGGTGCTTGCCGTGCGTGTAAATCGATGCGAAAGGCGGTCCTTCGGGGCCGTCTTTTTTGTGCGCGGCGGGGTATCATGGATGGGAAAAGCCGATAGCGGCAGCGACAGGAAAGGTGGCCACGTATGGCAGACGTCGACAACAGGAACCGTAACCGCAGGTCCAACCGAGCGGGTCAGCCCAATCCCAAGCGCGAGGCCCGTGCCAAGGCCGCCGAGCGTCACGTGGCAACTGTGTCCGAAGCGTGTGCCAAGGATATCGAGCGTTCGCTTGCCGATGTTCGCGAGTTTGACGGTATGCCTGCCGGCTTTGTCGCGGCGATGAAGGCCAAGGTTCAGAGCGCTGTGGCCGCCGAAGAACAGGTTGCCGAGGACGTCGAGGGCGCGGAGGCTGCCGAGGTCGAGGCGGCGCTCGAGACCGAGGCGGCGCCCGAGCCCGTCGAGGAGCCTGCCGAGGAAATCGCCGAAGCTGAGTCCGCGCCTGCAGAGGAGCCCGCTCCGGTCCTGCCCGAGGTCACTGTGCTTGATGCCTCCGCCACGCAGGCCATCCTGGACAACGGTCGTGGCTATGCGCAGTTCTGCGACATGGCCGTGCTCGCCTTTGCCTCGTTCACCAACCCGGGCGGTGGCTATATTCAGGGTTATCTGGGCCAGGAGGCCACGCTGTGCGCCGATTCGTATCTGTACAACGTTCTCGATAAGCAGCGTAAGTGGTACGGCGAGAACCGTCGCCGCAACATCAACTGCGAGCTCTATCGTAACCGCGCCCTGGTGGTGCCCGCGGTGCGCTTCGAGCGCAAGCATGTGCACGCCTATGCCGACGTGATCGTCGCCGCTGCACCCAACGCCAAGCGTGCTCGCCAGGAGTACCGCGTGAGCGACGATGCCTTGCTTGACGCCCTGCGCGACCGCATTCGCTTTGTGCTCGCCATCTGCGATGAGCTTGGTCGCGAGAAGCTCGTGCTGGGTGCTTGGGGCTGCGACAACAACGGCTTTGATGCCGAGGCCGTGGCCGAGCTCTTCCGCAAGGAGCTCGCGTCGGGCGACTTCAAGGTCAAGCAGGTCTTCTTTGCCGTGCCCTCTACGCGCTGGGACGAGGACTTCGCCAAGTTCGAGCACGTGCTGGCAAACTTCCCCGAGCGCAACGAGGAGTCCTATGCTCAGGTTGCCGCCCGCACCGCAGCCGCCCGTGCCGCCGAGCAGGCTCAGGCCGCTGCCGAGGATGACGAGGATGACGACGACTGGCGCAAGTACCTGTAAACGGTGCGCGTGATGCGATATACCGAGCCGACGGGGGCTGCTCCCGTCGGCTTTTTATTGAGTGGGGAGCTTACGATGAAAAACGTTCTATGCTTTGGTGACAGCAACACCTATGGTTACGATCCGGCGGGCATGCGCGACGGTACCGCGGTGCGCTATGCGCAGGATGTGCGCTGGTGTGGCGTGGTCCAACGTGACTTAGGCGAGGGCTGGCATGTAATTGAAGAAGGCCTCAACGGCCGCACGACGGTACGCGACGACATGTGCCATCTGGACACTAACCTCAACGGCATTCGCGCGCTTCCGATGCTGCTCGAGGCCCATAAGCCGCTGGACGCCATTGTGATCATGCTGGGCACCAACGACTGTAAGACGGTCTTTAACGTGACAGCTTCCGATATCGCCCGTGGCGCCATGGCGCTGATTCGCGCCGTCCGCGCGTTTCCGTGGACCGACGCTGCGCCTTGCCCGCGCATCCTGCTGATGGCTCCTATCAAGATCAAGCCGCAGATCGCCGATGTGTATATGACCGACTTTGACGAGCATTCCGTTGAGGCATCTGAGCATTTTGGCGAGTACTATGCGCACGTGGCCGAGCAGTTTGGCTGCGACTTTTTGAATGCCGCCGAGTTTGCCGAGCCGGGCGATATCGACTATCTGCATATGATGCCCGAAAGCCACGAGAACTTGGGACATGCCGTGGCAGCCAAGCTCCAAGAGATGCTCGGTGAGTAGCGCGACCCCAAGCCACCGCAAAGGGGACAGGCACCTTTGTGGTGGTTTTGCCCGGGTAAACGAACGGATTGGCTGCCATATGGGCATGGACGAGCTCATCGACCTCTTTGCCGAGGGCGATGAGCTCGTCTCCAATACCGCTTTTGAGGATTTGGATCTTGCCTACGACGTGGCGAACGGCGCGACCTTCGATGGCGTTGTGTTCCGATCTTGCGAGTTCGATAGCGTTGACTGGAGCGGCTCGACGTTTCGCGACGTGGTGTTTCGCGGTTGCCGCTTTATCCGCTGCAACATGGAAGGCTGCTGGCTCAGCCGCTGTGACTTCGTTGACTGCTCGGCACCGGGACTCAACTTGCTCAAGGCGCGCCTGTCGAGCGTGTCGTTTACATCGTGCGATTTGAGCTATGCGAACCTTTCGGAGGGACGCATTGGCCCTATGACAGCATGCGATACACGTCTGAGAGAGGCTGCGTTTCAGGGTGCCAAGCTGGGTCAGATACGCCTGGATGGCTGTGACCTGACGCGTGTTGATGTGTTCAAGACGTCGCTTTCCGGCGTTGATGTGTCGCGCTGTACATTTGCAGCGCCCGTTGTTTCGGGCGATTACCATGAGTTGCGTGGCTTGACGGTCAATGCCGAGCAGGCGCTGGCACTCTCGGGTTTGTTGGGAATTCAACTCGCCGACGAATAGGCGCTCTGGTCCTTTGCTCGACCGCTATCTAAAATCAAACCGTCGCAACATTTAATGATTTTTCGCGTTTGCACGATTTTCATCGAATGTTGCGACGGTTTTTGGTGCAAGGTAGCCTGTCTCTTTTTGGCAGGTTACTGGCTATTTAGTACTGCCACATGTGGTTGACGGGGCCGGAGCCTTTGCCCATGTTCAGGCCGGCGGCCAGAGCGCCTGTCAGGTATGCCTTGCCCGCATTGACGGCATCGGCAAGATCCATGCCCTGGGCCAGCGCGCAGGCGATGGCGGACGAAAGCGTGCAGCCGGTGCCGTGTGTGTTGTCGGTCTCGATGCGCTTGTGGCGGAACCACGTGGTGAGCGGATCGCCCAGATGGTTGCCCTCGTCATCGAGTGGCGCGGGTTCGGCCAATACATCGTTGGCCTCGTTGACAAGATGCCCACCCTTAACGAGGGATGCGCAACCAAAGCGGCGGGTGAGGAGCATGGCAGCATTTTGCTGTGTGCGCTCGGAGTCGACCTCGTAGTCAAGCAGGGCCATGGCCTCGGGAATATTGGGCGTGATGACGGTTGCTAGTGGGAACAGGCGGCGGGTGAGCGCCTCGGCGGCATCTTCGGCAATCAGCCGTGCGCCCGAGGTGGCTACCATGACGGGGTCGACGACCACGTTTGTCGCGTTCCAGGCGCTCAGGCGGTCGGCGATAACCTCGATAATCTCGGCAGAGGAAACCATGCCGATCTTGACGGCGCTGGGGCGGATATCGTCAAATACGGCGTCGATCTGCGCAGCGACGATATCAGGGGAGATATTCTGCACGGCGGTGACACCGAGCGTGTTTTGTGCGGTGATGGCGGTGATGGCCGTCTCGGCATACAGGCGGTGCGCCGTGATGGTCTTGATGTCGGCCTGAATGCCGGCGCCACCGCTGGAATCGGATCCTGCGATGGACAGGACGGCAGGTACCTTACTGCGATCCATGTTTGCTCCCTTGTTCGGTCGGAATCAAATGGGTCTTTAAGCCAGCATTATAAAGATGCCCGGGCCGACTTCTATGTCGAACCCGGGCGGGCGATGCAATCTTTACGCAAATGTAAGCAAATGTTCACACGTCAACAATTGACGAACACCATGTTACCGATTGTGGCTCCGGTGACGAGTTAGTCCTCCATGCCGAGGTCGATCGTCGTGCCTTCGAACACCTTGTTAACGGTGCGGACGGCGCACATCTTGCCGCACATGGTGCAGGTGCCCTCGGTGGCGGCGGGGGATTCTTCGTAGCGTTTCTTGCCGGTGACCGGGTCGAGAGCACACTTCCACATGGCATCCCAGTCGAGCTTGCGGCGTGCCTGGCCCATCTTGTCGTCCATGTCGCGGGCGTGCGGCACCTTCTTGGCGATATCGGCGGCGTGCGCGGCAATCTTAGTGGCCATGAGGCCATCGAGCACGTCCTGGGCGTTGGGCAGGCACAGGTGCTCGGCCGGCGTCACGTAGCACAGGAAGTCGGCACCGGAGCTGGCGGAGATGGCGCCGCCGATGGCAGCGGTGATGTGGTCGTAACCCACGCCGATATCGGTCACCAGCGGCCCGAGCACATAGAACGGGGCATTGTGGCACAGGCGCTTCTGCAGTTTCATGTTGGCGGCGATCTCGTCGAGCGCCATGTGACCCGGGCCCTCGACCATGACCTGGACGCCGGCGGCCCAAGCGCGCTTGCACAGCTTGCCCAGCTCGATCATCTCAGCGGTCTCGGTGGCATCGTTGGAGTCGTAGAGGCAGCCCGGGCGGCAGGAGTCGCCGAGCGAAATCGTCACGTCGTACTCGTGGCAAATCTCGAGCAGCTCGTCAAAGTACTCGTAGAAGGGGTTTTCGTTGCCGGTGACCTCCATCCAGCCAAACAGCAGCGAGCCGCCGCGACTGACGATGTTCATCAGGCGGCCGGTCTCCTTAAAGGTCTTGGTGACCGACTTGTTGATGCCGCAGTGGATGGTCATAAAGTCCACGCCATCCTCGGCGTGCGCGCGCACGACCTCGAACAGGTCATCCTTGGTAAGCTTGACCAGCGGCTTTTCCATGTAGCCGATGGCGTCGTACATGGGGACGGTGCCCACCATGAGCGGCGTCTCGTCGATGAGCTGCTGGCGGAACTGGCGCGTCTTGCCCGAGTTGGAAAGGTCCATGATGGCGTCGGCGCCAAAGTCCTCGGCGATCTTGACCTTCTTCCATTCCTCGGCGGCATCGGCTTTATCGCCCGAGATGCCCAGGTTGACGTTGACCTTAGTAGACAGGCCCTCGCCGACACCAAAGGCGCGCATGCCTTTTTTGATGTGCACGATGTTGGCGGGAATGGCGATGCGGCCGTCGGCCACGCGCTCGCGGATGTACTCGGGGTCGCGATGCTCGCGCTCGGCGACTTCCTTCATCTGCGGCGTGATCTGCCCGGCGCGGGCGAAGTCGATTTGCGTGACGAGCTTGGGCTCGGTCTGTGTGCTCATTGGCACGGCTCCCTTCGTTGGCATTACCCATATCAGGTTTGCGGGTCAGGGCGGGCGCGCCCAGTCTCAGCCTGCCGTCCTGTCCTGCAAGCTCCCCGTTTATGTAATGGGCTCAAGTATAGCTCGAATGGGTACGATTGGCCTAACGAGCGTGCCTGTGGGGAGGCGAACATGGAAGACAAGCATCTATATCGAGAGACGCAATGGGATGTATCGGCCGAGGAAAGCCGTGCGCACCATGGCCTTGTCGCGATTGGTTTTGCGGTGCTTGCCGTGCTGGTGATTGCCTTTTGTATCTGGACGTTTGGCGGTCACGGCGGCGCTGCATGGGAGTTCGAGGCCGACGATGCCCTGCCGATCATGACAGTGAAGGTTACGGGCGGCAATACCGTTGCCGCGCCGGGCGACTATTGGTATTCGCGCGATGGATTTGTCCAGCTTCAGCTGAGCGGTGGGTCTATTCCTGGTGAGGAAATCGAACGCGTGACGTATGATGCGGCGCTCAAAACGCTGACGGTGAAGCTCAAGAATCAGGGCGACGTGCCTACGACTATGGATATCGCGCTGACGGAATGGCGCTTGGAGCCCCCATCGGGTGTTGCGGTGTCCGAGGTAGAGCACGTTAAGATTACCTACCAAGATGGCTCGACAAACGAAGTTGCCAAAGCCGACGGCTTGGCGGAATAGACGCCGTGCCTAGGCAGCACATTCAAAAGTAGCGGTGGTCCTACAAGGTCTGTTCGTTCAGGAAGACCAAAGTGTTCTTATTTGAAAGCTCGGGAAAGTGACGATAACCAACGTCAAACGCGGTGAGCCCGCTTACATCCTCGAGCTTGTTTTCTGCCATCCAGCGCACCATGGAACCACGTGCCTTTTTGCTGGCGGTCGAGCGCTGGATGGGCTTGCCGTTGCGGATGCCTTCGCCAAAGAGGCACGTGACGACCGTGGCGTCGCCCGCGAGATGGGGCAGAACGGCTTTGGCGTACTCTACGCTGGCGAGGTTGACGATCGTGGTGTTTGAGCCTGCCGGGGCGATAGCCCGCGCGAGCTTGTCGCTCCAAAACGCATAGAGGTCTCGGGCATCGTCAACGGCGAGCTTCGCGCCCATCTCCAGCCGATATGGTTCGACGGCATGAAAGGGGCGAACGCACCCGTAGAGGCCAGAGAGGATCCACAGGTGGCTTTGCAGCCATGCGAGCTGCGCGGAATCCATCACCTCGGGCGCCATGCTCTGGTATTGAATGCCGTGGTAGGACATGACGGCAGGGGAGAGGTGACAGGCGAGTGCGGGATTGTCGAGATCGCCGTTTTTCAGGATGGGCCCGAACTCATGCAGGGTGTTGAGGCAAGGCCCCAGCAGTTTGTCACTCACGTTCCATAGCGCCTGCAGGCTGTCGCTGCCTTCATTCCGCTCGATATCTAGCAGTGCGCGGTGGAGGCGAGCCGTCTCGCGCGCAAAGGGTGGAATGCCCAGGACTTCAAAAGCATCTTGGGCCGCGCGCATCTGCTTGGCGGGCGAAATGACGACCTGCAGCATGGACTCTCCTCTGCCAAAAAGGAAGTTGCGGTGGAATACGGTCTGTTTTGGCCGTTTATGGGCCAGTTTAGTCTGTATTTCACCGCAACTGATGAAGGGTTGGTTACGCGCGCTCGATGAAGGCCTTGTAGCCGCGATAGGCCTCGTAGATATCGGCCTTGTTAGCGACCTCCCACAGGGCGTGCATGGACAGGACGGCAACGCCAGAGTCGATGACGTTCATGCCGTACTTAGCCATGATGTATGCGATGGTGCCGCCGCCGCCCGCGTTGACGCGACCAAGCTCGCAGGTCTGGAAGTCCACGCCGGCCTCGTCCATGATGTCGCGGATGAGGGCCACATACTCGGCGTCGGCGTCGTTAGAGCCGCCCTTGCCGCGGCTGCCCGTGTACTTGTTAAAGCACAGGCCGCGACCCATAAAGGCTGCGTTCTTGGTTTCGAACTTGCCGGCGTAGCCCGGGTCGAAGCCGGCGGACACGTCGGAGGAGAGCATGCGGCTGCGGGCGAGCGCGCGGCGCAGGGCCAGCGGGCTATCCTCGCCGGCGAGCGTCATGATCTCGGCGACGGTGTTCTCGAAGAAGCGGCTCGTCATGCCGGTGGCACCTACGGAACCGATCTCCTCCTTGTCGACGATGAGTGTGATGCTCGTGCGCTCCACGTTGGCGACGTTGATCTGGGCGAGCATGGACGGATAGGCGCAGACACGGTCGTCGTGGCCATAGCCCAGAATCATGGAGCGGTCGAGGCCCATGTCACGGGCGGGGCCGGCGGGCACGACCTCGATCTCGGCGGAGAGGAAGTCCTCCTCCTCGACGTCGTACTGCTCCTTGAGGATATCCAGGAACATCTGCTTGACGGGCTCCTTGGGAGCGTCCTTGTCGTCCTCGTCAAACTTGACGGGGCGGCCGCCCACGATCACGTCGAGGATCTCGGCGTCGACGGCGTCCTTGGCGGGCTTGGCCATCTGCTCGCTCGAGAGGTGGATCAGCAGGTCGGAGATGGTAAAGACCGGGTCGTCGGCCTTGTCACCGATGTTGATGTCGACGGTGGTGCCGTCCTTTTTGCAGATGACGCCCACGAGTGCGAGCGGGGAAGCGACCCAGTGGTAGCTCTTGACGCCGCCATAGTAGTGCGTGTCGAGATAAGCCATGTCGCCGGCCTCGAAGGCGGGGTTCTGCTTGAGGTCCAGGCGCGGCGAGTCCACGTGGGCGCCCAGGATGTTAAAGCCCTGCTCGAGCGGGGCGGTGCCCAGGTTGACGAGCATGAGGTCCTTGCCGTGGTTGGCGGCGTACACCTTGTCGCCGGCCTTGAGCGCGCGGCCCTCGGCGATCACGGTCTCCAGATTGACGTAGCCCGCCTCCTCGGCCATCTTGATACCGGCCTTGACGCACAGGCGCTCGGTCTTGTTCTCACTCAAAAACTGCTTATAGCCGCGGCAAAGCTCCTCGAGCTCCTCGATCTGCTGTGGCGTGTACTTTTTCCATGCGCTGGGACGCTCCATGACGCAGGCTCCTTTCGGATCGATCGTGCTGGTTGATGTACCGTGAGCCATCGTATCACGCGCGGGCCCGCGGCGGCAGGGAAGCCTGATGTGCGGTGGCCGCGGGGCGGGGAGCGTGTAAACTGGTGTGAGCAAACCGTGCCCAGCCCAAAGCGAGGTATTCAATATGTCTGAAAAGCGCCGTACCTTTGCCGTCATCGACGGCAACTCGCTCATGCATCGCGCCTTCCACGCCGTGCCGCCGACCATGAACGCGCCGGACGGTCGCCCCACCAACGCGATCTTTGGTTTTCTGAACATGTTCCTCAAGATGATCGATGCCTTTAATCCCGACGGCGTTGTCGTGGCGTTTGACAAGGGCAAGCCGCGCGTGCGTATGGAGATGCTGCCGCAGTACAAGGCGCAGCGCCCGCCCATGGACCCCGACCTGCACGCGCAGTTCCCCATGATCAAGGAGCTGCTCGCTGCGCTCAACGTGCCCATTTTGCAGTCCGAGGGCTGGGAAGGCGACGATATCCTGGGAACCATGGCGCGCCTGGGCGAGGAGGCCGGCTGCGACATGCTGCTGGTGACCGGCGACCGCGACATGTATCAGCTCGTGACCGAGCACGTCAACGTGGTCTCGACTCGCAAGGGCCTGTCCGACGTGGCGATCATGACACCCGAGAGCGTGGACGACCTGTATCACGGCATCACGCCGGCGCTCGTGCCCGATTTTTACGGTCTGAAGGGCGATACGTCGGACAACATTCCCGGCGTACCGGGCATCGGCCCCAAAAAGGCGAGTGCGCTCATCGCGCAGTACGGCAGCCTTGACGAGGTCATCGCGCATGCTGACGAGGTCAAGGGCAAGATGGGAGAAAACCTGCGCGCACACATCGACGACGCGCTGCTGAGCCGTAAGGTGGCGACCATCCGCACCGATGCACCCGTTGAGCTCGATTTTGAGGCGACGTCCTTCCCGGCGTTTTCCGCCGATGAGGTTTCCGCGGCGCTGGGCACGCTTGGTATCACCGCCATGCAGAACCGTTTCTTGGCGCTGATCGGCGGCGAGGGCGGGGCAGCTGCCAGCACGTTTGAGATTCCCGCCGTTTTGCGCGCAGCCGCCGGCGATGCTGGCGCGCTTGGTGCCGTTGCGGCTGAGGTCTCCCGCGTGATTGATGCCGGCGAGTGGGTCGCCGCCGTGGTGGACGATGACAAGGAAGAGGGCGCGCTCTTTGGGCTGACGCGCACGTTGTGGTTGGCGACGTCCAAGGGCCTGTTTGCGCTCGAGGAGGGCGACAGCGGTGCGGCGGCTGAGGTTGAGGGCTTCAACTTCG
>CABQHR010000040.1 GCA_902463875.1 uncultured Collinsella sp. | reverse complement strand
CGGCGTCGATTGCGGTCATTTTGGCCGCGGCGCTCGATATCTTTGTGGCGCGCGTATTTGGCTTTAGCCAGCTTACGCTTTCGACCATGTGCCTGCTCACGTCGTGCGCGGCGAGTGTCAGCCTGATCTGGCGCATCTCGCAGCCGCTCACGCCCTTGCGCGTGGTGCTTTTCGTGTTTGTCGTCGCCGGCATCCTGACGGGCGTTATCGGGTTCCCGGAGCTGCTGTCGATCGCCAACCTGTCGATGGGTCAGATTGTCATCTTGGCGGTTATCGTCGTCTTTACCTGCGCGGTGTTCTTTAAGCTTGCAACGATGATGGACTCGCTTAAGCCCCGTCGCCGTCATGCGGCCACCGGCTTTGGCCGTGGCGTGCGCGTTCGCCTGGGTCGCGGCGGCGGCAAGGTGAGCTCGACGGGATCGACCGCCGAGCGTTTTGCCAAGCGCGTTGCCGCCGATATGGCGCAGCGCCGTGAGGCGCGCACTGTCCGCGAGGCCGAGGCCCGTGCACTCGAGGGCGTGGCTCAGACCCAGCCCAAGAAAAAGAAGAGCGCCGTTGCCAAGCGATCGCGGGTGACCAAGTCTGCCCAGGGCATTAAGGTTTCGATGCCCAAGAAAAAGAAATAGTCCGCGGCCTTTGGGGGATGATTTTTCTGGGACGGGGATTAAAAAATCATTGTGTACCTAATGATTTTTTAATCCCCGTCCCAGAAAAATCATCCCCAAAAGACCACCCTGCGATGTTGAATTGGTGCCTTGCGCTTGTGGGGCCGTGTCGATGTTATGCTCTAACCTCAATTGTTTGAATTGCTTCGGAAAGAGGATGCCGTGATCTGCCCGCATTGCCTAAAGACCATCGAGGACGGCGCCTCGTTCTGCCCCTATTGCAACGCATACGTTGGTCCGGGCGATGGCCCCGAGCATACCGAGTTCGTGTTCTGCGACGGTTGCGGCGCCCGTCTGTCCCCGCATGACCGTACCTGTCCCAAGTGTGGACGCCCCGCGCCAGGCATCCTTTCCGAGGATGCGGCCGCATCCGACCTGGCCGCAGGGCGCACGGCCGGCTTTCCGCGCTTGACGCAGGAACAGATCGATACTGAAGTGCCTCACGCGCCGGCATCTGCCGCCGCGGTGCTCTCCGACGCAGCCGACCCCAACGAGACTTGCGTGCTGCCTGCCTTCGATAAGGACTTTGGCATCCCCAAGGTCGATATCCCCACGCCGGTGTCCCTGCGCGATGATGCCCAGCCCAAAAAGCAAAAGCCCAAGCGCAAGGTCCACCCCGACGAGGATGCCTATCATAAGCACAAGCGCCATATCCCCAAACCGCTCATCGTCATCGCGGTGCTCGCCGCCGTGTGCGGTGGTGTCTATTGGTTTGTGACTGCCGATCCCATGGGCGTCATGCCCGGCTTCTACGACCAGTTTGGCCAGGCCGCCAAGACCACCTTCCCGTCGCGCCAAAAGGGCGAGGCCACCGAGAAAGAGTCCAAGCAAGAGGGTGCGTCCGAGGTCGTTCAGGAGGAGACCGTCTTAACCGACGACCAGCTCTACACCAGGCTCGACGGCCTGTACCAGACTATCGTGTCGTACAGCGACGAGGATCAGATCGGCGAGGTCATCGATTCGTTTAATAACGGCTATCTGCGTACACCGCTCTCCACCCGTCAGGAGCTGTCGCAGAGCGCCTATGCCCTGCGCGACCAGATTAAAAAGACCCAGGATGAGCTCAACAACCTCAAGGTTCAGGACGACACGCTCTATGCGGAGGACATCGATCATCTAAAGCAGCTTGCCCAGTGGATGTACGAGCGTGTCGACGTGATCTGCCAGAGCTGGGATATCTCGCTGTCCATTCCCGACGGCGAGTCGCTGAGCGCCCGTCAGAGCGAGATCCTGGCGCCCATCGCACAAGGCGGCAACAGCGCGCTTAACCAGTACGACGCCAACGTGAGCGCGTGGAGGCCGCAGCAGCGTTCGTAATTTGTTGCCCTCCGGCGGCATAACCTGCGTGCGCAATTGATGGAAGCCCGTGCTTATTGCTACAATTCGTACAAATATGCTTTAAACGCACGAGGAAGGAACCACATGTTTGGTTTTAAGAAAGAGCTCTATACGCCCGAGTACCAGCTCGTCGGTGACGAGTGCGCGGTGATCGAGACGTCGAAGGGCACCATCAAGGTCAAGTTTGACGGTGAGGGCGCCCCCATCCATGTGGCGAACTTCTGCGAGCTTTCCACGATGGGCTTCTATGACGGCCTTAAGTTCCATCGCTATGTGCCCGGCTTTGTGATCCAGGGCGGCGACCCCAATACCCGCGATATGTCCGGCGCCGACGTCGCTGCCGGCCTTGAGGGTCCCGACGGCATGCCCGGTACCGGCGGCCCCGGCTACTGCATCAAGGGCGAGTTTGCCACCAATCCGCGTAACAGCCATGTTGACGGCGCGCTTGCCATGGCCCGCTCCATGGATCCCGATTCCGCGGGCTCGCAGTTCTACTTCTGCCTGGGTGCCCAGCACAACCTCGACTCCGGCTATACCGTCTTTGGCACCACGGTCGAGGGCCTCGACGTCATCTCGCAGCTGCGCGCCGGCGACGAGATCGTTCATGTCGAGATCGTTCACGAGTAAAGGGGACTTCCTTGAATAGCCAGCTGATCCAACAGGGCCGCGCCGCTTATCGCGCGGGTGATTTTTCCGCTGCCGCCCAGATGCTTGGCGCGGCAAAGACTCCCAACGAGATCATGGGTGAGGCCGACCACCTGCGTGGCAACGCCCTGATGCATCTGGGCATGTACGCCGAGGCCGCCGAGGCCTACGCCGCAGCCCTCAACGACGGCGCCTATGGCAAGCGCGGCGCTCTGCTCACCAACCGCGGCAAGGCACTCGCCGCGGTGGGCGACTACACCACGGCTGCCCAGGCGTTCTCTGCAGCTACCCAGGACGCTTCCTACGCCACGCCTTTTAAGGCCTACCTGGGTCTGGGCAACGCGCTGTTCCAGTCGGGCGACTATGCCAACGCCGGTACCGCCTACCGTCAGGCTGCCATCGACGGCGCCAACCCGGCTCCTGCGGCCGCCCTCGGCGATCTGGGCCGCTGCTTCATCAAGCTCGGCCGCCCCGCGGACGCCGTAGAGACCTACCGCACGGCTATCGACTTTGCCGGCCCGCGCGACGATACGCGCGCCCTCAACGCCGGCATGGGCCAAGCGCTTTCCGCCGCCGGCCGTCCCTCCGATGCGCTCGATGCCTTTAACGCTGCTACCGCCGACGGTATCTACCAGCTCACGCCCGAGCAGGCCGACGAGCTTGCCCGCGTGCACGACTCGCTCGCCGCGCTTTCGGCCCAGACGGCCATGTCCACGGCCCCGGCTCCCGCGATGGACGCTCCCGCTGTCGACCCGCTCGATCCCACGGGCGCGACCGGTCAGTTTATGCCCGACCCCTCTGACACCGGCTTCTTTACGCTGTCCGAGTCCGAGATGGTCCAGCAGGACCGCAAGCAGGCCAAGGTGCGTCGTCGCCACCGCCACACGGGTCTTAAGATTTTCCTGGTGCTGCTTCTGCTCATCGTGATCGCTGCGGGCGGTCTTGGCTATGCCTATACGCGCGGCATGGGCGTCCCCTCGCAGGAGTCCGTCATCACCGACCTGTTCCAGGCTGCCGGTGACGGCGATACCGCCAAGGCCGAGTCCTGCCTGGCCTCGAGCCTGTCCGAGGACGCCAAGGCGATGATCATCTCCTCGATCCCGCAGGGCGCCACCGTCTCCATCGAGGGTATGGATCAGTCCATGACCGAGACCACCGCCAAGGTGAAGGCTTCGCTGTCCAAGGGCGGCGAGCAGGAGTACACCGTTAAATTCGTGCGCTCCGACAACCATATCGGTTGGGCCGTCTCCTCGCTCGACATCGATTTCTCGGCCGCTGACAACCAGTAGTGACCTTATGAGATTTGGCTCTGCCCGGCGCTTCACCGCAAGTGAGGTGCCGGGCTTGCGCTAGTATGATGGGCTAGTAGTTTTCCAGCAATCATCCAACACATCAGGAGTTGCGTTGTTTTCTTTGATGGATATGTTCTTCGGTAGCTATGCGGGCGATCTCGCCATCGACCTCGGCACCGCCAATACGCTCGTCTCCGTGCGCGGCAAGGGCATCGTCATCCGCGAGCCCTCCGTTGTCGCTATCGACAAGAACGACGAGCGCATCCTGGCAGTCGGCATCGAGGCCAAGCGCATGCTCGGCCGTACGCCCGGCAACATCGTGGCCGTTCGTCCCCTTAAGGACGGCGTCATCGCCGACTTCGATGTCACCGAGGCCATGCTTCGCTACTTTATCGACAAGGCTTCCGAGAAGCGCTATCCGTGGACTCCGCGCCCGCGCGTCGTCGTCTGCGTTCCCTCCGGCGTCACGTCGGTCGAGAAGCGTGCCGTCTTTGAGGCCACGATTCAGGCCGGCGCTCGCCAGGCCTATCTGATCGAGGAGCCCATGGCGGCTGCCATCGGCGCCGACCTACCCGTCGAGGAGCCCACGGGCTCCATGGTCATCGATATCGGCGGCGGCACCACCGAGGTCGCCGTTATCGCTATGGGCGGTATTGTCGTGTCGCAGTCCATCCGCATTGCCGGCGACGAGTTCGACCAGGCTATCCTGACCCATGTTCGCGATGCCTACAACCTGGCTATCGGCGAGCGCACGGCCGAGGATATCAAGATCAAGGTCGGCTCCGCCGTGCCGCTCAAGGATGAGCTCGACGTCGAGGTCAACGGACGTGACGTTATCACGGGTCTGCCCAAGACCGTGCGTATCGAGAGCGAGGAGATTCGTCGCGCGCTCAACAAGCCGCTCGACGAGATGGCCAAGGCCGTTAAGGACGCTCTGGACGCCACGCCGCCCGATCTTGCCTCGGACCTTATGTACTACGGCATTCTGCTGACCGGCGGCGGTGCGCTGCTGCGCGGCCTCGACGTGCGCCTGCGCGACGAGACCGGCGTTTCGGTCAACGTCAGCCCCACGGCACTCGATAACGTCGTAAACGGCTGCGCCCGCGTGCTCGAGGCCAACGCCTTTGACGGTGGCTTCGTCCAAACCAATGCTTAATTTCCAAAAGGTGGATTCCATTTGGCACGATCTTCGGGTTTCTCTCCAAATCTGAATACCAAGCGACAATCAACGGGTATGCGCCCGTTGATTGTTTTCAGCCTGATTTCGGTGTTGCTGCTCACGTTTTATATCCGTGAGGGCGAGGCCGGGCCGATTCATGCCGTACGCTCAGGCGTGACGACGATTACCTCGCCGGTGCGCTTTGTGGGCTCGGCCGTGGCGGCTCCCTTCAACGCGATCGGCAACGTGTTCTCCAACCTCACGGCTTCGCAGGAGTCGCTCGATGATCTCAAGAAGCAAAACGAGGTGCTGACCTCTAAGGTCGCCGAGCTTTCCGAGGCTCAAAAGACTGCCGAGCGCCTGGAGGGCCTGGTCGGGCTGCAATCGACCTACAATCTTAAGTCGACCGCTGCCCGTATTGTCGGTGCGTCGGGCGATGCCTGGACCTCGACCGTTACCATCGACAAGGGCTCTGCCGACGGCCTTACCATCAACATGCCCGTGACGAGTTCTGCCGGTGTTATCGGCCAGATTATCGAGGTGTCGGCCAAGACCTCTACCGTGCGCCTTATTGGCGACGAGAACTCGGGCGTGTCGGCTATGGTGCAGGACACGCGCGCCCAGGGTATGCTGCAGGGCCAGCCCGATGGCACGCTGCGCCTTGAGTACGTGAGCGTCGATTCCGACGTCAAGGTGGGCGACATCATCGTGACCTCTGGCATTGGCGGCGTGTTCCCCAAGGGCCTGCCGCTCGGCACTGTTTCTTCGGTGGAGAAGTCGGCCAACGATGTGTATTACACCATCGTCGTACGCGCCCAGACCACGGCAGAAAATAACGAGGAGGTGCTCGTCATCACCTCGTTGACCGACGAGCAGTCGGCCTCGGACGAGGACGTGAGCTCTGCCAACGGCACACCGCAGGGCACCTCGCGTGATTCCGCGACCAAGACTAAGGACGAGGACTCGGATGAGAGCTCCGAATCGTCCGAGACAACCGATTCCGGCTCGAGCGAATAGGGAGGGCATGTCCATGGATCTACACGAACAGGGGGCGAGCTCCCGTACGTTTGCTATCGCCGCCATTGCCTGCGTGCTCCTGCAGGCGGGCCTGGCGCCGCAGATTTCCATCGCGGGCGGTCGCGTCAACTTTATGATTATCCTTGTGTGCCTGAGCGTGTTTTCGGGCGATCCCACGCGGGCTGTCGTCTGCGGTTTTTGCAGTGGCCTGTTCTATGATCTTTCCGCTGCCGTTCCGGTGGGCGTTATGTCGCTGCTGCTGACGGTGGGCAGTTTTGCCCTGGTGCACAGCGCGGCCGGTCAGACGGCCGGCTCCCCGAGCGCGCGCGGTATTACCGTGGGCGCCTTCGCGCTTGCCATCAACGTGGTCTACAGCATCATCTTGCTGTTTATGGGTCTGGAGACGAGCTTTGTGGTGGCTGTTTTTGGCCATGCACTGCCGTCTTCGATCCTGACGGGTCTGGTCGCCATTCCGTTTTTGATGTCCGGTGTCGTGCCGCAGTCCGGTTACGGATTCTCCGCACGCGGTGGTCGTCAGACGGGCATGCGCTTCAAGCCCAAGACCCGCAAACTCAAATAGGGGAGGCCCGTAGATGTCTTCCCAGATGACGGTTATCATCGCCGGTATCGTGCTGGTCGTGGCCATTGTGGTCGCGCTGGTCATCATGCGCCGCGGCGATTCCCGTTTTACCTACGACACACAGCATGGAACGGCCCCGCGTGCCACCGAGGGCGAGGGCAATACCGCCGCTACCGCCTTCAAGGGTCGCTTCTCCATCCTTACCGCCGGCGTGGGCGCGATGTTTGCCGCGCTCGCCGTCAAGCTGTGGGGTATGCAGATGGTCTCGTCGGACTACTACGACAAGCAGGCCAAGAGCAACCAGACCCGTACTGTCACCACGCCGGCTGTGCGCGGGCGAATCCTTGATCGCAATGGCGTGGCACTTGTGCAAAACCGTCCCTCACTTGCCGTCGTCGCCTATCGCGACCTGGCCGATGACACCGTGCTGGTGCGCCATCTTGCCAACGTGCTCGGCATGCCCTACGTCGCGGTACTGCGCAATATCCAGGACAATTCCGAGGGCGCCCAGAGCCTGCATACCATCGCGACGGACGTGCGCCGCTCCACGGTTGCCTATATTCAGGAGCACGCCGGCGAGTTCCCGGGTGTCAAGATTGCCGAGCGCACCGAGCGCCAGTATCCATATGGCGAGACGGCATGCCATATCTTGGGCTATACCGGCACCATTACCTCCGAGCAGCTTGAGGCCCAGAATAAGAAAACCTCTGGCGATGATGATGCTTCTGCTGGCCGGATTACGTACCAGTCGGGCGATATCGTGGGCCAGGCGGGTGTTGAGAGCTACTACGAAAACCTGCTGCAGGGTATTCGTGGCGAGCAGACCGTCAAGGTCGATGCCTCGGGCAACGTGACCGGACAGGCCGGCGCCGTGCCTGCCAAGGCCGGCTCCGACATTAAGCTCACGCTTGACCTCAAGATCCAGCAAGCCTGCGAGACGGCGTTGGCGAGTGCTATCGAACTCGCCAAGACCACGGGTTACAGCAACGCCGGCAACGGCGCCGTGGTGTGCCTCGACCCCAACAACGGCGAGATTCTGGGCATGGCAAGTGAGCCCAAGTTTGATCCGTCCGTGTTTATCGGTGGTGTCTCCAACGACGTGTGGACCGAGCTCAACGACGACGAGGGTTCGCACCCGCTGCTCAACCGCGCCATTAGCGGCCAATACATGTCGGCTTCGACCATCAAGCCGCTCTCTGCTCTGGCCGGTCTTGAGTTTGGAACCTACACTTCAACGCAGACAACCAACTGCACGGGCTATTGGACGGGCCTGGGCAAGTCGTGGGGCAAGTATTGCTGGCTGCACTCCGGCCACGGCACCATGACGCTGCAGTCCGGTATCGCCAATTCGTGCGACCCCGTGTTCTACGACATGGGCAAGGCGTTTTTCTACAACGACCAGCACCCTGAGGGCCTGCAGGAGGTCTTTCGTCGCTGGGGCCTTGGCAAGACCTGCGGTATCGATCTGCCGAGTGAGGGCGCGGGCCGTATTCCCGACGCCGAGTGGAAAGAGTCGTACTTTACCGATGCCTCTGCCGAGGACCGCAAGTGGAACGCTGGCGATATGACGAACATCGCTATCGGCCAGGGCGACATCCTGGTGACGCCCCTGCAGATGGCGTGCGCCTATATGGGTCTTGCCAACGGCGGCAAACAGTACGTGCCTCACGTGTTTTTGTCTGCCGTGTCGCGCGATGGCGACGGTGATGCCTATAAGTACAACGGCAAGGGCAAGAAGAAGCGCCTGGAGGCCAAGATCAACAGCGATTCGGATTTGGCTCTTGTTCGCAACGGCATGCACGACGTGATTTATACGGCATCGACGTCCCTGGCGGCACACTTTGGCACCCTGACGCCGCAGGTATACGGCAAGTCGGGCACGGGAGAGAAAAGCGGCGAGGACGAATACGCGTGGTTCTGCGCATATGCCCCTGCTGACGATCCCAAGTACGTGATTGCCACCATCTTGGAACAGGGCGGTGGCGGATCGGACACGGCGATGCATGTCGTGCGTGACGTACTCGGTGCGATTTATGACGAGCCCGATACCTCTTCGGCCTCGGGCGATTCTTCGGTTCGATAGGAGGTTGCGATGGACTTTTCGCCGGCGGACCTGTTCCGCTCAACTAAGACCGGCTCCCGCAGCAGCCTGGACCGCGTTAACAAGCAGCTCTCGGCCTCGCGCGGCACGTTTCGCCAAAAGGTGCATATAGGTGTGCTCTTGGCTACCGTCGCGCTCGTTGCCTATGGCGCCATCATTATTTGGTCGGCTTCGCAGTTTAAGGCCGACGCCTCATTCTCGCGCCACCTGCTGGGCATTGGCATTGGCGCGGTGCTGGCGGTGCTCGTCTGGCGCACCGACCTGCGTGGCATTTCCAATTTCTCGACGGCGCTGCTCGTCATTGATCTTATTGTGATCTTCTCGCCCAAGATTCCGGGCCTGTCCTATACGGGCGGTCTGGGCATGACGGGCTGGATCAAGATCCCCGGTATCGGCCTGACCTTCCAGCCCGTTGAGCTCGCCAAGCTTATCACCATCTTCTTTATCGCCACGCTTGGCTCGCAATACAACGGCCGCATCGATACCGTTCGCGACTACGTCAAGCTCTGCGGTATGCTGTCCATCCCGTTTTTGGCCGTCGTCGCCATGGGCGACCTGGGCTCGGGCCTGGTCGTGCTGGTCTCGGGTGCCATCGTCATCTGCATGAGCGGTGCACGCCGCGAATGGGTGCTGTCGACCTTGGCCCTGCTGGTTGGTTTGATTGCGCTCATCTTGGCACTCGACTCGGTCTTTGATTCGCTCCTTGGCCACGACGTGCTTATCAAGCAGTATCAGATGAACCGTCTGACGGTCTTCATCGACCCCGACAATGCCAATTCGGATGATGCCTACAACCTTCAGCAGTCGCTCATTGCCGTCGGCTCGGGCGGCTTCTTTGGTAAGGGCTTGGGCCATGCGACGCAGTCGGCCGGCGGCTTTCTGCCTGAGTTCCACACCGACTTCGTCTTCGCCTTCCTGTCCGAGACCTTTGGCTTTTGCGGCTCCTTTTTGCTCCTGTGTCTCTACGTGCTGCTGATCTTTTCGACGATTCGCGTCGCCTTTAAGTGCGAGTCACTGTTCTTGCGCCTATCGTGCGTGGGCATCGTTGGCATGTGGGCGTTCCAGACCTTCGAAAACATCGGCATGTGCATCGGCATGATGCCGATTACCGGTATTCCGCTACCGTTTATTAGCTTCGGTTCGTCGTCGATGATGATTCAGCTGCTGACGGTGGGTATCGTACAATCCATATGGCGGCATCGTTCGGGCGCCGCGTAACCGCTGGAGGGGTTTGCCATGAAGATTCCCGTAGATAAGTTGACCAGCGCTTTTAAGATGGGCGCGTCTGTTAAGAAGGATTCCGATACACCGGTGCGTGTCTCGGTTTACCTTGATTCGACTGCGTCTCGCTTTTTGGTCGAGACGGTGCGCGATGCCTTTGTGCCGCAGACGACCTCGGGCATTGTGCGTGTTGATCGCCTGGGGGAGGACCGTATCGTTCCCAAGGCCGATACCGACGTGGTGTTGGTCCTCTCGTGCGGATCCGACCGCCTGGAGAGTGCCGTGCAGGAGCTCGTGATCGCCGGCGCGCCCGTGTGCGTGCTTGCCGAGTCCGCTGTTGAGGTGCCGTTCGTTGAGGAATCTACGCCCATGCTCGGCGTGGTGGCGGCGACCGATAAGACCTATCTGCTCGAGACGCTTGCCCGTTGGATTCTCGATCGTACGGACAAGGAGACGGCTTTTGCCGCCAACTTTGCCTTTATGCGCATCGCGGCGGCAAATCGCATCATCACCTCGTGCGCGCTCACCAACATGGCGACGGGCGCCCTGGTGTTTTTGCCGGGTGCCGACTATCCTGTGATGGCGCTGGCGCAGGTGGGCATGCTCTTTGAGCTTGCGGCCATCTTTGGACGCGGCATAAAGCCCGAGCGCGGCTATGAGGTCGCGGGCGTGCTCGCCGGCGGTCTGGTGATTCGCGCCGTCACCCGCGCATTGGTGAAGCAGACGCCGCACATCGGCTTTGTCGTTAAGGCACTTACCGCCGCCGCGGGTACCTATGGCATGGGCCGCGCGCTCGTGTCGCTCTACGAGCGCGATGTGGACTACAGCCGCGCCAACGAGGTGGTCACTGCCACGTTCTCCCGCGTTCGCGATCTGGTGACCACGG
>CABQHR010000039.1 GCA_902463875.1 uncultured Collinsella sp. | reverse complement strand
CCGCCGCATGTCTGAACCGCGCACAGCAGGTGCTGGAGATTAAGCCGAGCATCGTCGATGGCCAGCGTACGCTCGATGCGGCCGCGTCCGACTCAAAGGACGGGGCCGATGCGGTCGCCGTGTTCGATCACATGTCGTTTCGCTTTGACGATGCCGACGAGGACACCCTGTGCGACCTGAGCTTTGCCTGTCGTCGCGGGCAGACCACCGCGATCGTGGGCTCGACCGGTTCGGGTAAGTCGACGGTGGCAAAGCTCTTGCTGCGTTTTCACGATGCCACGAAGGGCGCCATTCGCCTGGACGGTGTTGACCTGCGCGACCTTTCGCAAGACGAGATTCGCGGGCGCATTGCCTATGTGCCGCAGAAGGCGTGGCTGTTCTCGGGCACCGTGGCAAGCAATCTGCGCTTTGGCAACGAGGACGCGACCGAGGCGGACATGCTTCATGCGCTGCAGGTTGCCCAGAGCACCTTTGTGCTCGATCAACCGCAGGGGCTCGATACCCCGGTTGCCCAGGGCGGTACGAACTTCTCGGGTGGTCAGCGCCAGCGCCTGGCCATTGCTCGCGCGCTCATGAAGCGCGCCGACCTGTATATCTTCGACGACAGTTTTTCGGCCCTGGACTTTAAGACCGATGCGGCCCTGCGCCATGCGCTGCAGGACGAGACGCGCGACGCCGCGGTGCTCATCATCGCGCAGCGCATCTCGACGATTCTGCACGCCGACCAGATTGTCGTGCTCAAGGATGGCGAGGTCGTGGGCTTGGGCACGCACGAGGAACTTATGGAAACCTGCGAGGTGTACCGCGCCATCGCGGAATCGCAAATGAAGGGAGGTGAGTAGCATGACCGGGGAGCTCAAGAAGCGCGGCGACGCTATCGATGCCGTCGTTGTGGACGCGGTCGAAGCGGTCGAGCAGGCTGCCGCATCGACCGAGCTGGATGACGCCGCCAGGGCCGCGGCCGAGCGTGAGGCTCGCCGCCAAGCGCTGTACGAGGAAAACGAGCGTGCCGAGGACGAGCGTGCCCGCGCGGAAGCAGAGCGCATGCGCGATGTGGACGACGAGGATGAGGACGAGAAACCCCGCGATACCTGGGCGACGGTGCGCCGCTTGTGGGGCGAGGCCGCCGGCGACCATTGGCGCTTCTACATCGTGTTTGCGAGCATCGTGTTCTACGTCATCTTTAACACCGCCGCGCCGGCATATAGCGCTCATGTTATCGACGAGCTGTGGGGCCATATACAGGTGGCGTTTGCCAGCGGAACCACCTTCAGCATCACCTGGGACCAGTGCGGTAAGACCATCTTTGTCTACTTTTTGATCTGGACGGCCGCCGGGTCGTTCTATGCGTTGCAGAGCTTTTTGATGTCAAGTGTGGCCGAGCGACTCAACCTGCGCCTGCGCAACCGCATCGCGCAAAAGCTCAGCCGCCTGCCGCTCGCCTACTTTGACGCACATCGCCCCGGTGAGGTGGTCAGCCGCGCGACCAACGACTTGGACAAGATGTCCGAGAGTATGCAGCGCGGATTGCTGCAGCTGCTGGTATCGATCGGTACCGTGACGGGCGCCATCATCATGATGTCCGTCTATAGCGTTAGGCTCACGTTGATCTTTTTGGGTTTTACGGCGGTATCGCTGCTGGTGACCAAGGTGGTTTCGCGCCGTACGCATGATGTGACGGGCGAGCGTCAGGAATGGGTGTCCAAAATCACGAGCGCGGTCGAGGAGGGCTATTCGGGCCGTTTGGTGATTCGCGCATTCAATCGCGAGCACCAGAGCTCTGCCGAGGTGCACGAGGCCTCGGGCGAGCTGGCCCGCGTGAGCACCAAGGCCGACTTTATGATCAACGCCGTCGGACCCGCGGTTCGCTTTATCGGTCGCCTGGCGCAGATCGTGATCGCGCTCGTGGGCTGCAGCATGCTGGTCGCCGGTCACATGACCGTCGGCGTGTTCCAGGCGTTCTTCCAGTTTATCTACGAGGCGTCCGAACCTATGACGCAGCTGTCGTTCACTTTTAACTCACTGCAGAGCGCGCTGGCGAGTGCGGAGCGCGTGTTCGACCTGCTCGATGAGCCCGAGATGGAGGCCGATCCGCTGCCGGACGAGGCCGCCAAGCTGCCGGGTCGCGTGGAGGGCCGTGTCACTTTTGAGCATGTGCGCTTTGGCTACACGCCCGAAAAGCCGCTCATGCGCGACGTGTCGTTTACCGCCGAACCGGGTCAGAAGATTGCGGTGGTGGGAACCACGGGTGCGGGTAAGACCACGCTCATCAACCTGCTCATGCGCTTCTACGAGATTGACGGCGGCCGCATTACGCTCGACGGTGTGGATACGCGCCTCATGAACCGCGGTGAGCTACGTCAGCAGTTTGGCATGGTGCTGCAGGACGCCTGGCTGTTCGACGGCACCATTGCCGAAAACATCGCCTACGGCTGCCCCGAGGCAACGCGCGACGAGATCGTGGCTGCCGCCCGCGCCGCGCAGGTCGACTTCTTTGTGCGCACCATGCCGCAGGGCTACGACACGCGTGTGGCTAACGACGCCGAGAGCATCAGTCAGGGTCAGCGCCAGCTGCTGACCATTGCGCGCGTGCTGCTCAACAACCCGGCGATTCTCATCCTGGACGAGGCGACCTCAAGCGTGGACACGCGCACCGAGCTTGCCATCGGCCGTGCCATGGACGCGCTTATGCGCGGGCGCACGAGCTTTGTGATCGCGCACCGCCTGTCGACGATTGTGGACGCCGACCTGATCTTGGTCATGGATCACGGCAACATTATCGAGCAAGGCACGCATAAGGAACTGCTGGCTGCCGAGGGCGCCTACGCCGACCTCTACTTGAGTCAGTTCGCATAATGTGGCAAAGGGACGACCCCTTTGTCGCATTGGAAACAAGGCGCGCCGGGGATTGATTCCCTGGCGCGCCTTTTGCGTCGGTGCGATGTCGTTTTGTGCCGCTTGCGTTCCTAGCGTTCGTCCACGAGCTTGGCGACGAGGGCTTTGAGCTCGGCCACCTCTCGCTCGAGTTCCTTGACACGGCGGGCATTCTCGGTGATGCCCTGGCGGTTGAGGGCACTCTGCTCGGCGGCATCATCGGGCATGTACTCGCGATGCTGCTTGGCATCGAAGCTCTCCTCGAACACGCGGCAGCCGTTGCGCTTGATGATGCGCCCGGGCACGCCCACGACGGTGCAGTTGTCGGGCACGTCTTTGACGACGACCGAGTTGCCACCGATCTTGACGTTGTTGCCGATGCGGATGTTGCCGAGCACCTTGGCGCCCGTGCCCACGGTGACGTTATCGCCGAGCGTTGGGTGGCGCTTGCCGGTCTCGTTGCCGGTGCCGCCGAGCGTGACGCCCTGGTAGAGCACGCAGTTGTCGCCCACAATGGTGGTCTCGCCGATGACGACGCCCATGGCGTGGTCGATAAAGAAGTGCTTGCCAATTTGCGCGGCGGGATGAATTTCGACGCCGGTGATGTGGCGGGTGATTTGTGAGAGCACACGGGCGAGCGAGCGATGACCATGCTCCCAGAGCCAGTGCTCGGGCACGTGATTCCACTTGGCGTGAAGACCGGGGTACGAAAGGAAAATGACCAGGCCGTTTTGCGCGGCGGGGTCCTGCGCTTGGACGGTCTTGATGTCCTCGCGAATGGTATTGATAAAGCTCACCGGCCGCCCTCCCTTAGCGCCATGGCAATGCGATTCAATAAAGTATAGCGATTTACTAGGGATTAGGAAGAACAATCTTGTCTGGCTTTGCGTGACAGGTGTCAGTTATGCAAACTTGCTGGTAATGGAGTCACACTTTTGTGCGGTCGCGTGTGTGCCCGCGTCGCAACCGTATACTGGTCAACTTGGACGTGTCCGCGCCCACAACTGAGAGGTTTTACTTCATGGGTTTCATCAATTTTATCGCCGAGCTGCTTAAGGACCCGCGCACCGCGATCGCCAGCTGGATCGCCGCCGGCCCGCTCATGGCCTACGGCTGTGTGTTCCTGATCATCTTTATCGAGACGGGCGTGGTGTTCTTCCCGTTCCTTCCCGGCGATTCGCTGCTGTTTGCCTCGGGCTTCTTTGCCCACAACGGCGGCTTTAACATCGTGGCGCTTCTGGCCACCGCATGGGCCGCAGCCATCCTGGGCGATCAGTGCAACTTTATGATCGGTCACTTCTTTGGCAAAAAGATCATTGCCTCGGGCAAGGTCAAGGCCATGACGCCCGAGCGCATCAAAAAGTCCGAGGACTTCTTGGACAAGTGGGGTCACCTGGCCATCTTCCTGGGCCGCTTCTTTCCGTTTATCCGCACCTTTGTGCCCTTTATCGCCGGCATGGGCGGCATGCACTGGCGCAACTTCGTTATCTTTAACGTGCTGGGCGGCATTACCTGGTCGACGGTCTTTACGCTGCTGGGCTACTTCTTTGGCGGCATTCCCTTTGTGCAAGAGCACTTTGAGCTGCTGATTATCGGCATCGTCGCCGTGTCGATCATCCCGACCGTGGCCGGCTTGGTTAAGGCTAAGCTGGGCAAAAAGAACGTATAGATCGAGCCGGCGCGCAAACCGTGCCGTTGAGGCCCGTCACCGCTTACGGTGGCGGGCCTTTTTGCTTCGGTCAAATGAAAATACTTTACTTAGTTAAAGAAAAGCGTTTTATCAGACGCGTACGGGGAGTACAATCTCGTGCATGCGAATCGACGTGCCATCGGCTTCGATGCCGTTCGCGTGTCCCGTCCGGCTCTACGCTCCGGGCGTGCGACGTTGCGACGCGGTCGGCCTCGGTCCTTGCGTGCGGGTTCGCGAGTTTGCAACTGTGTATGTAAGGAGCGACATATGACTGTCGAGAAGAAGGATATCGATTGGGGTAGCCTCGGCTTTGGCTACATGAAGACCGATTACAGCTACGAGGCTCATTGGAAGGATGGCGAGTGGGACGAGGGCGGTCTGACTACCGACCACACCCTGCATGTCTCCGAGTGCGGTGGCATCTTCCATTACTGCCAGGAGGTCTTTGAGGGCCTGAAGGCCTACACCGCCGAGGATGGCAGCATCGTCTGCTTCCGTCCCGACATGAACGCCGAGCGTATGTACAACTCTGCGCAGCGCCTCGAGATGCCCCCGTTCCCCAAGGACAAGTTCGTTGAGGCCGTCAAGCAGGTCGTTTCTGCCAACGCCGCCTGGGTTCCGCCCTTCGGTTCCGGCGCGACCCTGTACGTGCGTCCGTTTATGATCGGCTCCGGTGACGTGATCGGCGTGGCTCCCGCTCCTGAGTACACGTTCCGCATCCTCGTGACCCCGGTCGGTCCGTACTTTAAGGGTGGTCTCAAGCCCGTCAAGCTGCGCGTTTCCGAGTACGACCGCGCCGCACCGCACGGCACCGGCAACATCAAGGCCGGCCTCAACTACGCCATGTCCCTCAAGCCCACGATGGAGGCCCATCGCGAGGGCTATGCCGAGAACCTGTATCTCGACTCCGAGTCCCGCACCTATGTCGAGGAGACCGGTGGCGCTAACGTCCTGTTCGTGAAGGAGGATGGCACCCTTGTCGTTCCGCAGTCGCACACCGACTCCATCCTGCCCTCCATCACCCGCCGTTCGCTCGTTCAGGTCGCCAAGGACCTGGGCATTACCGTCGACGAGCGTCCCGTCGAGTGGGCCGAGGTCAAGGCCGGCACCTTTGTGGAGTGCGGCCTGTGCGGCACCGCTGCCGTCATCTCCCCGGTGGGCGAGATCGACAACAAGGTTTACGGTGCCGACGAGACCGTGACCTTCCCGGCTGGCTACACCGAGATCGGCCCTGTGATGAAGAAGCTCCGCGAGACCCTGACCGGTATCCAGTCCGGTGCTGTCGAGGATAAGCACAACTGGGTCTATACCGTCGCGTAAGCTGCCATAGCTGTTCGGCCCGAGGGCAACTTTCCTTTCCGGCGCGTCCTCGGACATGAAAGAACCTCCGCTGCGCACTTCGTGCGGCGGAGGTTCTTTCGTCCTGCGGAGTGCGCCGGAAAGGAAGGTTGCCCTCGGGCCTGCGTTACCTCGGCGCTGCCGTTACGGGCAATATAGATTTGAATTAAAGATGGCGCGCGGCCTTTTAGGCCGCGCTTTTGTTTTGGTTCGCGCCATGTGGGGGTGATGGCGACGTGCATTTTTGCGAGTATTCTGCAATCGAAGGCCCCTGCATACCGACGTTCGGGCAAAAATCCGTGCTTGTCGATGCTTTTCACGAATAACAGGCGGGGTTATGGGCCGACAGCGCTTGATTTGCAGGGATATTCGCGGTCTTTGGCATTTATCGTGGCGCCCGAAGCTCTTGGTTATGTTGAATACTCCCAAAAATGCACGGTGCTTAGAGGGGGACCTTCGCTAAAAAGCAACCGCCCCGTCGAAGTATGCATTCGACGGGGCGGTTTATGCATATACCCGATTAAGGATACGCTGCGGATCTGTTAGAACTTGACGGTCGGGGCCTGGCGGGCTGCTTCGGCGGCCTCGAAGCCCTGGCGCTCCTTAAACTGGAAGATGCCGGCAAAGATGACAGCCGGGAACGTCTGGATGGCGTTGTTGTAGCTGAGCACGCAGTCGTTGTAGCTCTGGCGTGCATAGCTAATCTTGTTCTCGGTATCCTCGAGCGATGCCTGCAGCTGCGTAAAGTTGGTGTTTGCCTTAAGATCGGGATAGGCCTCGGCTACGGCGAAGAGCTGGCGCAGCGCGCCGGTCAGCACGTTGTCGGCTTCCATCTTGGCCTCGGGCGTGGTGGCCTTGACGGCGGTGTTACGCGCGCTGATCACGGCGGAGAGTGTCTCCTGCTCGTGCTTGGCGTAGCCCTTGACGGTCTCGACCAGGTTGGGGATCAGGTCGTTGCGACGCTGCAGCTGCGTATCGATGTTCTGCCAGGCGTTATCGATGCGGTTACGCTTGGTGACCATGTTGTTGTAGATGCCGGCGATGGCGCAGACAATCACAATGACAACAACGATGCCGATGATGACGGTAATCATGATGTCTCCGTTTCGAATGGCCGCGGCGGCATGCGCCAGCTGCCGTTGGTATAACGCTACTAGTATACCCGCAACGTTTTGCCGTGCCGAACTTTCCGGTAAGCGTTATGTTTTCGGTGGGGTTGGCACCGGGGCAAAGCGCGCGAGGTACAGGTGTAAGATATGCGACAGATTGACGAGTGTTGTCTTTGCCCTGAGGATGGCGATACGGATGGACCTTCGCGTCAAGAAAACCTATCGTGCCCTGTTCGATGCCTTTACCGAGCTTCTCGAGGAGCATCGTTTTGAGGACCTGACGGTTGCCATGCTGTGCGACCGCGCCATGATTCGCCGCACGACGTTCTACAAGCACTTTCGCGACAAGAACGATTACTTTGCCTTTTATATCGATGAGCTCATGTCGGGCTTGCCGCAAAAACAGCCCGATGAGGCCGGCGCAGTGTCTGCCGAGGACGTGCGCGCGCTTCGGCACGCGATTTTGGACGATGCCATGGATTTGATTCTGGCGCACGAGCAGCTCATGGATAACATTTTGGCAAGCAGCATGTCGGGCATGTTGACCAACGTTATTTGCGACCGTATTGCCCGCTCCATCCGCGAGCGTGTGATGAACGTGCTTGCCGAGGATGCCCTGGCCCCCGTGTCACTCGAGACGACGTCTGAGTTTGTCGCCGGCGGTATTATTCGACTTTTCACGATATGGTGGGAATCGGGCCACGATCTTGAGCGTCGACCCGAGATGGCCGACGTGGTCGATGCGCTGTTCGAGCGGACCATGACGCCGGTACATCACTAAGAGTGGCGGAGAGAGGGGGATTCGAACCCCCGGAACGCTCTCGCGCTCAACGGTTTTCAAGACCGCCGCATTCAACCGCTCTGCCATCTCTCCGTGAGTCGTAATGATAGCATCGTTTTGAATTTGCAACAGGGAAGGCGAACGATGACGATCACCGAAATCGACGAGAAGTTCATGCGCGAGGCGTTGGCGGAGGCGCGAGCCGCCGCGCCGGTGGGCGAGGTGCCCATCGGAGCCGTAGTGGTGCGCGACGGCGAGATCGTCGCGAGGGCGCACAATCGGCGCGAGCTCGACCAGGACCCTTCGGCGCATGCAGAGTTCGCGGCCCTGTGCGCCGCTGCCCAGGCGCTTGGCCGCTGGCGCCTTTCCGATTGCACGGTCTACGTGACGCTCGAGCCCTGCTGCATGTGTGCGGGGCTTATGGTCAACGCGCGCGTCGGGCGCTGCGTGTATGGCGCGGCTGATGCCAAGGCGGGCGCGCTGGGTTCGCTATATGACCTGAATGCCGATTCGCGCCTGAATCATCGGTTTAATGTGACCGCCGGCGTGCTGGCAGACGAGTGTCGTGAGGTGTTGAGCGGGTATTTTTGTGGGCTGCGTGGTGCCGATGGTGCTGGCTGTGGTTGTGGGGCCGATCTTGAGGCACATGCCGCTCACGCTGAGGCGCTCGCGTGTGCCGAAGATATCGTCGTTGAGGCGGTCGATTTTGGTGCCGCGTGCCGCCGGCCCCGCCGTGTGCTGTTGGCGATTGATTCCTTTAAGGGCAGCGTTTCGAGCGCGCAGGCGGAGGCGGCGGTTGCCGAAGGCGTGCGCCGCGTTTGGCCCGATGCCGAGGTGTGCACATTGCCGCTGGCAGATGGTGGCGAGGGAACGCTCGATGCCGTTGCCGCCTGCGGTGGCGAGCTTGTGACCTGCGAGGTTGCAGGCCCCTTGGGCGACCGCGCGTCTGCCCGGATGCTGGTGGACGGCGAGCACGAGTCGGCTGTAATTGAGATGGCCGAGGCGGCGGGTATTGGGTATTCGAGCTGTACGGAGTCGGCGGCGTTGGCGGCTTCGACCTATGGCGTGGGCGAGCTTATGCTTCGCGCAGTTCGCACGGGCGCAAGGACACTCTATATTGGTCTGGGCGGTAGCGCCACCAACGACGGTGGTACCGGCATGCTGCAGGCGCTGGGCGCGCGTGTGGTCGATGATCAGGGCTGCGATGTCGCCCCCGGTCTTGCCGGCCTTGAGCAGGTGGCGAGCGTTGATTTGGCGCCAGCTCTGCAGGCTTTGGATGATGCTCGTATCGTTGTGCTTTCCGATGTCGAGAATCCGCTCGTGGGGCGTCGAGGCGCACTGGCGGTGTTTGGCGGGCAGAAGGGCCTGCCGACGGATGATGCCGAGGCGCTGAGCAGGTACGACAGCTGGATGGTCGGCTACGGCCGCCTGCTCGATACGGCGATTGCCGGAGCTCGAGCCCAGGGATTGCTGTGCACACCTGAGAGCGCACGGACATTTGGTTCGGTGCTCGGCGTGCCCGGTGCGGGCGCTGCCGGTGGCTTGGGCGCCGCGCTGCTGGCGCTCGGCGCGGAGCTGCGTTCGGGCGTGGAGACGGTGCTCGATCTCGTGGGATTTGACGAGCGCGTGCGCGAGGTCGACCTGGTCATAACGGGTGAGGGCAATATGGACGAGCAGTCCGCCGCCGGTAAGGCGCCGGTGGGTGTGGCTCGTCGCGCGAAGCGATATGGCAAGCCGGTGGTCGCCGTCGTGGGCGGTCGCGCCGTCAACCTGGATGCGGTGTATGGGCAGGGCATCGACCTTGTACTGCCGATCTGTCGCAAGCCCATGCCCCTCGACCAGGCGCTCGGTGTGCAGGAGGCCACAACCAACCTCATTTGCGCCGGCGAGGCAGCTGCCCAAGCCTATGACCTCGCTCGCCTCTAAAACCCATCCCCCCAATAACTTGCGGTGAAATACGGAGTGTTTTTGCCTTTAAGGTGCCAATTCAGTCCGTATTCCACCGCAACTTCGTGAATGGTCATCCGAGGCTGGCCGCCCTGGGCCTTGGGTCGGACCGTTTGCCACGAAATGCGGCCATCTACTACGTTTAACCGAGCTACCTCGACCATCTCGGAATTTGCAAAAATGAAACCGCAGGTAGAGAGCTTGCCGATTTCCGAAAAAGTCGGCTATGGTCGACCCCTGCGGTCCAAACGTAGTAGATAGGCCACTTTCGTGGCACAGCGTCAGACCAGTCTTTTTGGAACGGGGCGATTTTGACTACTTGCCGATCCGATTGCCCGAGTAGTCAAAAAAGCCTCGTCCCAAATTAGCTACCTTGCCCCATCGGGCGGGAGCGGGTAAGATATACCGAGCGCCTAGCGCGTTCGATGGGTTCGGATGACGACATGTTCCGAATCTGGTCAGGTCCGGAAGGAAGCAGCCATAAGGAGCCTCTGTCGGGCATCCGAATCCATCGAGCGCACGGGCTTTTTTTGCGCGGTTTTACCAAACCGCGCAATGCTCGACGCTGCGCGCCACCCAGGGCGACAATTTGTCATTCAAAAGGCAGGGCATGACCAGAAGGTCTACGCCCTGCCTTTTTCATGCCAACTTGTTCGCCCTGGATGGCGCTCGCTGGCATTGCCAAAACATCGGTGATAACGTAGTCCGAGCGTGGCGTGATGAGTGTCTCGCTGGTCCTCGGCTTCGCCTGCGGGATCGCTCGACTACCAAATATCTCGCCGCCGGCCGGCCACTTCGTCCAAAAATCACCCGTAAAGGCGCATTTATCTGAATTATTCAATCCCGTGCGTTATGCTGCTTGCTGGCCTTGCCGGGAGCGCGGTGGCCACGTGGTTCATGAGACGGCGGTGCTGTCTCCTTTTTTGCAAGTAAAGAGGTCCGTTTGCGAACGAGCTTCGACTACTGAAGATGCGATGTTCGCACTAACGACATAGCGTAATTACGGCATTGTTGGTTTACGCACAAATTGAAGAAATCTAAAAGATGCGTCGATTTCGCCTCGCCCGCAGCGTTACGGCGCGAGAACGTCCAATGGAACAACTTGGACGCCGCGGTCGGTAACATAGGCTTGTGAACCAAATCCAATAATCGCTACTTTAGAAACCGGCGGGGTGTTTCCGGCAGCAACCATCCGCTCTTCGACGGCAACAAGATTGTCAGATGCCTCTTCGATTTGAGCGGAACTGAGCTTGACCTCAACGGGAATCCACATCCCACCTGGAGCCGCTATGACAGCGTCGACCTCAAGATCGCGGGAATCGTGATAGTGATAAAGGCTCATTCCGTTTGCCCTCGCATAGACCCATAGATCATGGAGCGCCAACGATTCGAAAAGCAGCCCAAGTGTCTTGAAGTCTGACAACAACGTCTCCACAGTCGCCCCGAGCGCAGCCGCTGCAAGCGACGGGTCGGCAAGATGATGCTTACGCGCCTCCCTCAGATGCACCGGAGATCTCATCGCGGGATTCCATGCGGGGATATCGCAGACGAAACTCAATCTGCTAAGAAGGGATATGTATGATGCCGCTGTTTGTCTCGATACGTCGCCACCCAAATCGGCCACAAGCGTCTTGAGCGTCGCAAGAGTGGATTCGTTGCGCGCCAACGACGCGATGACGGCTTTCACTTTCTCAGGATCTCGTC
>CABQHR010000038.1 GCA_902463875.1 uncultured Collinsella sp. | reverse complement strand
CAAAGATCCATCATCACGCCGACGCGCTCCGAAAGCTCACGCACGCTGGCGATGCAGCCGTCGATCCTGACGCGACTGCGGCCCTCGGCAGAAAGGCTGCGCTGCACGGTGAACCCCTCCGTGTCGTGCGGGCCATCGAACAAGCGCGCCTCGACGCTCGCCAGCGCCTCACCCTCGCGCACGGTCGAAGAATCTGCACGCTCGCCCAAAATGAGCTTGAGCGCCGAGAGCAGCGCGGTCTTGCCGGCACCGGTCTCGCCAGTCAAAACCGTTAGGCCCGCACTCGGCACAAGCGTCGCCTCGCGAATGAGTGCAATGTTGGAAACCTGCAGCTCATCGATCATGACGGACTCCATAGAATACGCGGCTCACCGAGTTATAGAAGCTCTCGGGGCCGTAATCCAGCAGCAGAACATCTCCGGGCCCGCGGCGCACGGCCACGCTCTCGACCGTGCCATCGCAGGTAATAAACTGTCCGTCGATGGCAATCGCCGGCACGCTCGGGCGATCATCAGACATAAAGATCTCGACGACATCACTCGGCGAGGTCAAAAAGGCGCGAGCCTGAATGGTATGCGGAGCGATGGGCACACAGACCATACCCGTGTAATCGGGGCTGACAATGGGGCCGCCGGCGGAAAGCGCGTAGCCGGTGGAGCCGGTCGCCGTCGAAACGACGACACCGTCGCCGCGAAGGCGGTCGATATGATGGCCGGACACCGTGATGTCAAATTCGACCATATCGGAAAGCGGGCCGCGCGTAAGTGCCATATCGTTGAGGGCAAACGTGCGCACGACATCCTTCGTACCGTCTTCGCGCACCGAAACGATATCGGCAGCGATGGTGGCGCGGCGGCTCACGTGGAGCTCGCCGGACAGGGCATCGCTCACAACCTGCAAAATGTCACGCTCCTCGGGACTCGCGGCCGTCAAAAAGCCCAGGTGACCATAGGAAAGACCAAGGATAGGAATCTCGCGATGGTTGAGGATGCGGGCAGCGCGCAGCAACGTGCCGTCGCCGCCGAGCGTAATGACCAGATCGGAGCCATCAATATCAGGCGTGCTTTGAATCTTCGATCGCTGGTCGGCAGCCCATGCGACCTCGTAGCCCTGGCGCGAAAGCCAAAGCTCGAGCATCAGGCCGCTCTCGACCGCCTCTTGCTTGTAGTAATTGGGGACCAGAAAGACCTTCATAGCGTTGCAGCTTTCTCGCTCAAAGCCGATACCTGGGATTGAAGCTCATCGTCGGCGCGCTCCCCGGGGACAAACCTTGTGCCGTACAAGAAAAACTCAACGTTGCCCTTAGCGCCATGGATGGGCGACACGCACACGTCAAGCGGGAACAGGCCCTTGGCGGCAAAAAGCTCAATCGCCGCCACGAGCGTATCGCAGCGCACGGCGGGATCGGTCACAATGCCGCCCTCACCCACCAACGCCGCCGGAGCCTCAAACTGCGGCTTTACGAGCGTGCAGAATGCACCCGTAGGCGCCAGGCACGCCAGCACCGCATCGATAATGTTCGCGATGCTGGTAAACGAGACATCACACACGGCCAGGTCGATGGCGCCGGCATAGCCAAGCTCAGGCAGCTGCGTCACGTTTGTGCGCTCATGCAGCGTCACGCGATCGTCCTGACGCAATGACCAATCGAACTGGGCGCGACCCACGTCCACCGAGACAACGGTCGCAGCTCCGCGCTTGAGCAGGCAATCGGTAAAGCCGCCGGTAGAGCAGCCCACATCCAGACAGCTAAGGCCCGTCGGATTGATGCCAAACGCATCAAGCGCGCCTTCGAGCTTAAGACCGCCGCGGCCAACATAGGGAATGCGCCCCTTCACGTGCAGCGGCAGGCCCGGGGTCACCTTAAGGCCCGGCGAAGTCAAGCGCTCGCCGCCACTCGAGACCAAGCCGGCCATAAGAGTGCGAAGGGCATCCGCGCGATCGGCGCAGATGCCCTGTGAAATCAGTTCGTCATCAAGACGCACGCGTTTCATGAATGCCATCAACCATTCGTATCCGGAGATGCGGCTAGCTATCCTGGGATTCGTTTGCCGCATCCTCATCGTATTCCTGTTCGAGTTTATCGGCCTCACGCGGCGTCAGCTCAAACTTGTCGACCATATCGACCGCGCGGGAGCCCAGTTCAATCGCTTCGTCAAACAGATCGAGCGAACGCTCCAGGGACGTATCCTTGGAGCGAACGGTAGCGATGATCTGATCCAGACGGTCCGAGATCTCGTCAAAGTTGCGGACAGAACCCTCTGGCATGACTACTCCTCGAAGGAGTCGACGACAGCCTCGGCGGCGTCCGCATCCTCGGCCAGCACGCCAGCCTCAGCCTGAGCAACCGCAACCTTAGCGGCAGCCTCGGCAGCCTGGGCCTCCTCGCGAGCGCGATCCTCGGCCAGCAGTTCCTGGTACAGGTCCTCGCCCGGCAACTCCTCGCTGCGCGCGATCTTGCCCAGCACGCCGTTGACGAACGACGCGGACTGGTCGGTGCCATAGGCCTTGGCAAGTTCGACGGCCTCGTTGATCACGATAGCGTCCGAGACCTCTTCGTCGGTAAGGAAGCGCATCTCGTAGACGGCGATACGCAGCAGATTGCGGTCGGCGCCGGGCATGCGCATAAGATCCCAGTTCTTGGCGACGGCGCGCAGGGCACAGTCGATGCGATCGATATGCTCGTAGGCACCGCGGCACAGCTCCAGCGCATAGGGGTCGAGGGGGCCCTTCGAGATCAGGAAATCGCCCTCGAGGACGCGCTCGAGCGGGCTGTCCGTGGCCTCGGCCTGAAACAGCAGCTGCAGCGCCTGACTGCGGGCAAGCGTACGCCCGCGATAAACCTTAAGGCTCAAAGGTTACTCCTTGGGGAAAACGAGGCCGTCGATGCAAACGTCAACGCGCTCGACCTCAACGCCCACCTGGGCATCGATGGCAGCGACCACGGCAGCGCGAACGGCCTCGGCGAGTTTCTTGAACGGATAGCCAAAGAACACCACGACGCGCACGGTGAGCGCGAGCTTGTCGCCGACGACCTCGGCCTCGACCGCCGGCTCGGAAGCCGGGGCCTTGGACGAGAGCATCATGGAGACAAGGTTGGTGGCAAGGTCCTTGACGCCAACGGAGGCGATGCCCTCGACATCGGACACGGCGCGCGAGACGATGGCGGTCAGAACATCGGGCGAAATGCCGATGCCGTCAATCTTGATTTCCTGGGGCATGAGTCCTCCTAGAAAAGTTGGTTGCTAGACGCGGGAGACGAACTTGCCGTCGCGGGTGTCAACCTTGATGACCTCGCCCTCGTTGAGGTACATGGGGACCTGGATGACAGCGCCGGTGTCGATCGTGGCCGGCTTGGTGGAACCCTGGACGGTGTCGCCCTTAAAGCCCGGATCGGTCTGGACGATGGTGGTCTCGATGAACATCGGCGGAGTCACGCCCATGAGCTCATCGTCGGCGAAGAGCAGCTGGCAGATGTCGTTTTCGCGCAGCCACTTGGAGTTCTCGCCCACCATGTCCTCGGGAACGGGAACCTGCTCATAGGACTCATTATCCATGAAGATGTAGTCGGTGCCATCGTTGTAGAGGTACTGGAACTCACGGGTGGTAAGCATGACGCTCTCGAACTTAGTGCCGGCGTTGCAGGTGTTCTCGACGACGCGGCCGCTCTTGATGTCGCGGGTCTTGTAGCGCACAAACGCGCCGCCCTTGCCCGGCTTGACGTGCTGGAACTCGACGATGGTGTAGACCTTGTCCTTGATGCGGAGACCGAGGCCGTTCTTGAAGTCGGCGGTAGAAATGGTAGGCATAGCGACCTTTCTTCTTATGGGCAGAACGCACAAGCGTCCAAATTACATACGACCGAAATTATACACTTGCAGACGGCGCCTGCAGCGAGCGCATAAAAAGAGAACGCGGGGCGCCCGAATTGCTCCGGACGCCCCGCCCAAAAATCTATCGAAGAGGACTAGCAGTCGATAACGTGAAGGTCATGCGGTGTCTTGGTGAAGGGCTCGTAGCCGTTCTCGGTGACCACGCCGTAGTCCTCCAGGCGCACGCCGCCCACACCGGGCAGGTACACGCCGGGCTCCATGGTGATAACCGAGCCGACCTCGATGATATTCTTGCTGCGGTTAAAGTTGGGCAGCTCGTGGATGTCAATGCCCACGCCGTGGCCCAGACCATGGTTGTAGTAATCACCATAGCCGGCATCGCCAATGATCTTCTTGGAAAGCTTGAAAATGTCGTTGCCCTCGACGCCCGGATGGATTGCGGCGACGCACTCCTCGTGCGCACGGCGCACGAGCGCGTACAGGTCGAGCTGTTCGGGCGTGGGCTCGCCCATCACGACGGTACGCGTCATATCGGAGCGATAGTCGCAGTAGCCCGCGCCATAATCCATGAGAACGAAGTCGCCCTTCTCGATCACGCGGTCGCTCGGGACGGCATGCGGGTTGGCGGTGTTGGGGCCGCTCGCGACGATGGAGCCGAAGGCCAGGCTGTCGGCACCGTTAGCGAACATAAAGTTCTCGAGCTCGTTGCGGACCTGCTTCTCGGTCATACCGGGCTTAATATAGCCGAGCATGTGCTGGAAGGCGGCGTCGGTGATCGACTGCGCGTGGCGCATGAGCTCGATCTCCTCGGCGTCCTTGATGGCGCGCATCTTACGGATGTCGTCATGCATCAGCGGCAGCATGCAGGCAACGGAGCGGTCCTCCAGGCCACGCTGAATACCCTGGTAGAAATTGATCTGCATGTCGTCCTCGACAGCGCAGACGCGGCACTTGTTGGCCGCGATCTTGCCGGCGACCCAACCGGGGATGGTGCCCTCGTCCATGTCGTAAACCCAGGGGCTGCCGGCGGGCGTGTTCTCCTCAAAGCTGTTGAGATAGCGCGAGTCGGTATGGAACAGGCACTGGTCGGCCGTAATAAACGCAGCATGCGGGAACTCGAAGGTGTAATCGAAGACGCCCTTGACGCCCGTAAGCCAACGAAGGTTGGCCTCGTCGCGCACCACGATAGCGTCGTAGCCACGCTCAACCATCAGGGCACGGACACGCTCGATACGACCGGCAGGACCGGCAGCAAACTCTGACATGCAGATTCCTTTCTTGTTGTCTCTATAAAGACGGAACGGGTCTCAACCGAACGACGGAATCGCGCGCGATTCGCAACCGATTGGAAACCCGCCCCTCAACATGATACGAAAGACGATGTATGTCAATAAATCCTAGAGAAGTTCTTTGCGAGAAGCCAAGTAGGCGTGAGCATGGCGGTCGAGGACCTCGTCCTCAACGCTCGTTAGACGAATGGCGCCGAGCGCCGCGGGCAGCGGCAACATGCTGCGGTTCGAGCGGACAAACTGCTGCCTGCGGAACTCCTCGATATATGAGGCAGGCTCCAGATCGAAGGCAAGCTCCTCGATACCAAAGTCCTCCAGGCAGTCATCGACCTCAAAGACGTAATCGATATCGAAGTCACAGGCATCATGTGCTAGGCGCGCCTCAAAGCGCATGCCCTCGGACAGCAGCTGGTAGACAGGGACCTGCGACGCGGCATCGACCAAGCAGGCGCGCAGGGTACGCTCCCCCGTCTTGCCAAAATCGAGCGCATGGCGGGCGCTCGGGTTCGTGGCCATCAGTACGTCCTTACGTGCAGTCTGAGACCACTGAACGGCATTGACGAGCGCGACCTCCTCGCCCGCGAGAATCTCGGGGACGGTCTCAGTAAACTGATTCCAGCGGGACTTGCTGCTCGAAAGCATGGTGCCAACAAGTACCGCATAACCGAGCTTAAGGTCCTCGGGGTCCGCCGCGCGAACAAGGTCGAGGTCACACACGACCAAGCCCGGCTCGGGACGGAACGCGATAGCGGGAAGCGCATTCTCCGACGAGGCGACGAGCGGCTTCATGGTCGTCGCGACCGTGAGCATGGCGTCGAACGTCGTCGGCAGCAAGGCGCACTCGGTGCGACCGCACCACTGATTGGCACACCAGCAAACGACTGAGCAGGTCGCCGTGTCGCCGACAGCGACAACGAGATCGTCACAGGTAATGCCATTAGCCGACAGGGCGCCAAAGACGGTATCGGCATCGACCAGCGTAGCACCGGCAGGCGAAACCTCGAGGACGAGCAACGACACAGCAAAACCGGCGTCAACCAGTGCATGCTCGACAGCCTCGCCAAAACGCTCGGATGTGGCGTCGTTCCAAACCACCATCGCGCGCTTAGGCTTGCCCACAACCGAGGCAAACATGCGCGGCAGCTCATCGAACGCGCCCAATCCGACACGGACATCGACGCTGCGGTTTTGGAAATTGATCAGTTGACGGCGAATCATAGCAGTCCACGCTCCAAAAGCATCTCGGCACAAAGGTAGGAAACGTCCTCGAAGGACTTGTTGCGAATATCAAGGGTAATATCGGCGGCCTGGCGATACAGCGGACGGCGATGCTCAAACAGGCGCGCAGCATGCTCGGGCGAGCGGAAATCGGGCCGGGTATCAGAACGGCGAATCTGGCGCAACGAGTCCTCAAAGTCGCCTTCGAGGTACACGCATGTACCCATCTCGTGCATCAGTTCAATGTTCACCGGCGTCTCGACGATGCCACCCCCGCACGACACCAGCAGGCTGCGCTCGCTTTGAAGCGAACGGAGTGCCGAGGTCTCGAGCTCGCGAAAACGATCCTCGCCCTCGGTCTCAAATATCTCGGTCACCGACTTGCCACATCGACGCACAACCAAACGATCGGTATCGATAAAACGCCGCTTGAACATAGTGCCGACGTTGCGCGCGAGCGTCGATTTGCCCGCGCCCAAAAAGCCGATAAAGAAAATATGGTCGCAGCCGTGTTTGATGTGCTGAGACATGGCGAAACCTATTCCTCGCAGGGAAGGTCGCGCAGGGCCCGGCGCTCAAAGATACGGAAGATCTGCGTGTACCACAGGTCCTGGGTTGCCTGCGGCTTGACCAGAATAGTGTCAACGCCGGCAAAATTACCGCTCCACACGTCCGTGTACAGCTGATCGCCGATCAGCACCGCCTCGTCTGCCGTGGCGCCGAGGCGCTTAAGACCCGCCTTCAAGGCAAACGGGGCGGGCTTCATGGCGTGGCTAATGGCCTCGAGTCCCAGCTCGCGTGCAGAGCTCATGACCTGGTCGCGATGCCAGTTGTTGGACACCATGCACAGCTTAAAGCCTTTGGCGCGGGCGGCGTCGAGCCAAGCGGAAACCGCAGTGGGAACCTGCTCGGTGTCGCGCGGCACCAGAGTGTTATCGCGATCGAGCAGAATGGCGCGTTTGCCGTCGGCCCACAGGGTATCAAGGTCGATGCGATCGACCGAGGCAACGTATCGTTTGGGGCTAAAAATCCTCATGCTAATTCCAAGACTGTTGATGCTCTTCGTAGGTTTGCGAGAAGTACTCCTCGTCCTGCGTAATGTAGAAATACAGGTCATCGGAGTCGGTCGGCTCAAGCGTGGCCTTGAGTGCCTCGAGCGACGGAGAGCAGATGGGCGTGGGTGGCAGGCCCTCGTGCTTATAGGTGTTATACGGACTATCGCTCTGCAGGTCGTCGGCGGTAACCTCGCCACCGGTGACATACATCATGGTCGCATCGCTGTTGAGATAGCGCAGACCGTCGAGCTTGCCGGCAAGGCGGTTGTAGAAGACCGAGGCCACGTGCGCACGTTGATCGGCGTTGAGGCCCTCGCGCTCAACGATAGAGGCCAAGTTAACGATGTCGTAGTCGGACATCTCCACACCGTAGCGCTCCTTGATCTTGGCTTCGCAGCTCGCAAAGTCAAGCGACTTGTACTCAGTCTTAAACTGATCGAGCATGGCGCGAATCACGTCATCGGCCGTCGGCGAATCACCCAACGAATAGGTCTTGGGGAACAAGAAACCCTCGAGCGAGTCGTTGGCGGCGCCCTTAAGGAAGCTATAGTCGTCCACGTAGTTGGAGGCCTTGGCCTGGTTGAGGAAGTCTTCCTTGGAGATACTGTCGTAGGCCTGGGCCACACGGTCGGCGACTTGATCGACCGTTAGACCCTCGGGAATAGTAAGCGCATTGGAGCCCGCGTTGGGGCCTTCCATGAGCTGCTGAACAACCTTGGTCGCATCCATGAGTGTGGTGAACGAGTAGGTGCCAGGCTTAAGCGACATATCGGCGTTAAGCTTTTTCACCGCCGCGTAGTAATCCTTGGGATTTTCGACGATATGGTTCTCGGAGAGAATCGAGGCGATCGTATCGCCCGAAGCACCGTCGGGAATGGTCACCGTAACTTGCTGGCCAGCAGCGACTTTCGCATCCTCACCGGCAAAGAAGCCCTTAACGGCAGGTACGACAAAGAAAGCGATAGTAGCAAGCGCGATTACGGCCACCACAACGCCGATGATCATAGGAACCGGAGAACTCTTCTTTTGAGCACCGCGACGAGCATGCGTGTTGTAGCTCGAGCGAGTCGCCGGAGCAACGCCATGCGAACCGCGAGCGTGATGCGAATGCGATTGGGGGGCCTGCGTTCGCTGGGTAGGTGCCTGTTGCTTAAAGCGAGCACCGCCTGCAGGCTGAGCCGAACGAGCAGTGGGCTGCTGAGCCGCGTGAGAAGCCGGATACTGAACCGAACGAGCAGAAGGCTGCTGACCCGTCCGTTGAACAGGTTGGGCCGAACGAGAGGAGGACTGCACCGGGCGCGCGGCAGACTGAGCTGCGCGCTGGGTCGGCTGTGCCGGACGCTGGCCAGGCTGGGCAGGGCGCGACGCCGACTGACGTGTACAATTCGGCTGGCGCGGATCGGGAGCGCTAGGCATGCGAAACCTCCTCGTTTTTACGATCAAGCCACGTCTGCAAAAACAGGCTGGCGGCAATCATGTCAATCTTGCCCCTCATCTGCTTTTCGTTGAGGCCCTGCTCGCGCAGGATACGCTTTGCCTCTTGCGAGGACAGGCGCTCGTCCTCAAACTCCAACGGAAGATCGAGCTCGTCGGCAATCTTTTGCGCAACAGCGGCAACGCGCTCGGCCTGGGGACCGGGCTCACCGGCCATGGTCAGGGGACGCCCACTTACCAGGATATCGGGCTCATAGTCCTCAACCAGGTAGCGGAACGTTTTGGCCATACCGGTGACCTCTGCAGCCGGGAGCACCTTGACAGGCATCGCCATCTTGCCATCACGGCTCGAGACGGCGATGCCGATCCTGGTCTCCCCTATGTCCAGCGCAAGCGCGACCACAGCGACTACCTAGATTCTTAGGCGCCGAGCGCGGTCTTAGCGGCCGCGAGGGCATCGGCGATGCCGGCGGCGTTCTTGCCACCGGCCTGGGCCATGTTGGGACGGCCGCCACCGCGACCGTCGACCAGGCCCGCGATCTGCTTGATCACGTTACCGGCGTGGAAACCGGCCTTGACGGCGTCATCGGAGCCGGCGGCGAGCAGGGCCGGGGTGCCCTTCTCGGTCACGCTGGCGACGACGCAGGCGACAGGACCGGCGACCTTCTGGTGCACGGTATCCCAGACGTTGCGCAGGTCGGCAGCCTCAAGGCCCTGGAGCTCAGCGACGACGAGCTTGTAGCCGTCGAGCTCGACGGCGCCCTCGATGGCGCTGGAGATAGCGTCGGAGGAGCCACCGGTCAGCGCCTTCTTGAGCTTGTTGGAAGTCTCGCGCAGCTCGGCCTGCAGGTTCTCCACGCGGGCGGGAACCTCATCCACGCGGCACTTGAGCGCAGCAGCGGCGGCGTCGACGAGCGCCAGACGGTCGGCCATGTAGTCGAGAGCACCCTTAGAGGTCACGGCCTCAATACGGCGGACGTTGGAGCCCGTAGAGGACTCGGAAATGATCTTGAACAGGCCGATCTCGGCGGTGTTGGCGGCATGCGTGCCACCGCAGAGCTCACGGGAGAACGGCTGGTCCTCGGCGCCCACGGAGACAACGCGGACGACGTCGCCATACTTCTCGCCAAACAGGGCGACAGCACCGGCGGCCTTGGCCTCGTCGATGCCCATGACGCGGGTCACGACCGGCTTGGAGGCGAAGATCTGCTGGTTGACCAGGTCCTCGACAGCCTTGAGCTGCTCGGAGGACAGGGCCTCGAAGTGCGCGAAGTCAAAGCGGAGGTGCTCGGGCGTCACCAGCGAGCCAGCCTGGGAGACATGCTCGCCCAGGACCTGCTTAAGCGCAGCGTCGAGCAGGTGGGTGGCGGTGTGGTTGCGGCGCAGGAAACCACGGCGCTCGGCGTCGAGCGCGGCGGTCACGGTAGCACCGACGGTCAATGTGCCCTCGGCAACGTGGGCGACGTGAGCATACAGGCCATTGTGGTTCTTGGTATCGGAAACGGTCAGCGCAACGCCCTCGGCGAAAAGCTCGCCGGCATCGCCCTGCTGGCCACCCATCTCGGCGTAGAACGGGGTGCGGTCGAGCACGACCTCGACGTCCTCGCCCGCAGCGGCGGACTCGACGGACTCACCGTTGCGAACGATAGCGACAACTTTGGCATCCTCGATCACATCGTTGTCATAGCCGTCGAACTCGGTCGCGGCGACCTTGTCCGAAAGCTCGACCCACACGTCGTTGAAGCTGCCCCAGGCGTCGCCCTTGGCGTTGGCGCGAGCGCGGGCCTTCTGGTCCTCCATGCAGGCGGTAAAGCCGTCCATGTCGACGTCGTGGCCAGCGACGCCGGCAATCTCGACGGTCAGGTCAATGGGGAAACCAAAGGTGTCATGCAGCTTAAAGGCGACGTCGCCCGGAAGGACAGCACCCTCGGCAAGCGCGGCCAGGGCCTCATCCAGGTAGACGCGGCCGTTGTCGAGCGTCGTGGAGAAACGCTCCTCCTCGGAGGCGACGATGCCCTTAACGAGCGCGACGTTCTTGAGCAGCTCGGGATAGGCCTCGCCCATCTGAGCGTTGACCTCGTCGATGAACTTGGTCAGGAAGGCGCCCTCGATGCCCAGCAGGCGACCGTGGAACACGGCGCGGCGGAGCAGGCGGCGAAGAACATACTCGCGACCCTCGTTACCGGGGAGAATGCCGTCCGAGATCATAAAGTCAACGGCACGAGAGTGATCCGCGATGATGCGAAGGGAGCGGCTGGCACCGGAATAATCGTCGGCGTCATAGGTCTTGCCGCTGATCTTCTCGCCCAGCTTGATGAGGTGCTGCATCAGATCGCCGTCGTAATTAGCGGTCTTGTGCTGCATGATGGCGGCCATGCGCTCCAGACCCATGCCCGTATCGAGGTTGCGGTGCGGCAGCTCCGGCATGGAGCCGTCCTCCTGGCGGTCGTACTGGGTAAAGACGAGATTCCAGAACTCCAGGAAGCGGTCGCAGTCGCAGCCGGGCTTGCAGTCGGGGCTGCCGCAGCCGACCTCCTCGCCCATGTCAAAGTAGATCTCGGAGCACGGACCGCAGGGGCCGGTGGGGCCAGCGGCCCAGAAGTTGTCGTCCTCGCCCAGGCGGGAGATGTGATCCTCGGCAACGCCCAGGGAGCGCCACACGTCATGGGTCTCGTCGTCCTCGGTAA
>CABQHR010000037.1 GCA_902463875.1 uncultured Collinsella sp. | reverse complement strand
GCATGCCGCGCAAAGCGAGATGCTGAGCATGGAGCACGGAATCAGTCACATAGGTGACCCCTTCGAGATGCGGAAGATGCTCGATGAGCCTGAGCGTCGTCGAACCCGAATCGATGTACACAAAGCTCTCGGGCTCTACCAGCACCGCCGCACGGGCGCAGATACGTTCCTTGTCGTCGTTATGGAGATCGCTGCGCTCATTAAGCGTTAGGTCGCGCGTCACGTGCGCGCGCTCAAGGCTTGTCGCGCCGCCGTGCACCTTGGCGATGCGGTGCGCTCGGTCAAGTGTCTGCAGGTCGCGTCGAATGGTAGAAGCCGTCACACCCAAGGCATCGGCAAGCTCTGGCACCGTTACTGAGCCAGCCTGTTGCACCATCGAGACGATCGCATTGAGTCTATCTTCCGCGAGCATCGCTTACTCCTCCTCGGGGTAGACGACTCCCCAATCGGCACGGAGCTTGGTCATCAGCTCCATAACATCAGAAGCATAATCCAGAAGCTCACGCTTGGAATCATCGCCGGCGACGGCCTTCTCGAGGTCAGCCATCTCGTAGCATAGGGCGTAAGCCTCGGTGCCCGCGGCGACCTCCTCGCGATGACCGTCCGCAGTCCACACGATCGTCGCATGATCGGCACGCGGATATTCGTTGACCTCGATATAGCACTTATCGAAGCTAATAATCGAGCGCTTGGGCTGCTTGGAGTGGAGCGTAAGACTCACGACGCCCAGCTGCTGCTCGGCGTTTCGGCAGACAATGCCGCCCGCGACATCGACACCAGTCTCGCAGGTGTTGCCGAGCGAAACAACTTCGGTTGGCTGGCTGGCCATAAACAGGCGCATGACCGAAAGGGCATACACGCCAATATCGAGCATGGCACCGCCGGCAAGACTACGGTTGTAGAAGCGGTTGGTCAGGTCGCCGTACTCCTTATAGCTGCCAAAGTTGAGCTGAGCGAGGTTCATGCGGCCGAACTCGCCGGCATCCATGCGGCGGCGCAGCTCTTGATACAAGGGCATGTGGAGCACCGTGGTAGCGTCCATAAGGACCACATTGTGCTCGGCGGCAATGGCGCGGGCCTCGTCGAGCTCGGCAGAGTTGAGGGTAATGGCCTTCTCGCAGAGCACGTGCTTGCCGGCTGCCAGCGCAGCGCGCAGATAGGTGATATGAGTGTTGTGTGGGGTGGTGATGTAGACGGCGTCGATGTTCTGATCGGTGTAGAGGTCCTCGCCCGTTTCATAGACCTTCTCGATGCCATACTGCTCAGCAAAAGCTTGAGCCTTGGACAGCGTGCGGTTGGCGACACCCACAAGCTTGCGGCCGGCAAGAGCGAGAGACTGGGCCATCTGGTTGGCAATAACGCCGCAACCGATCACGGCCCAACGGAGCTCGGGAGCCGTAAAGATGTCGTTAGGGAACGGCTTGTCCTGGACCGAAGCGAACGCTGCTTTTGCGGCTGCCGCGGAGTCGAGTGGAGCCTGCTTGGAATCTACCATATGTGCCTCCTGTGTCATAGAACGTCTTGCATTTCGGATAGCTCTATATTCGCACAAACACGCGCGTCTGTGCGTGTTTGTGCGTATCTCACCGCTAAACGGTCATTTTTGTCCCGTAAACGGCGCATCTATACGCATATTCACGCAATCCCACGCACGCAAATACGCACAAATGCGAACCGGTCATTGCTCAGAGACAGGGGCTTATGCTTAGAACTCAAAAGACAGGATGATCCGCTTCGCCTCGTCGCTCATGGCGCGCTGCAGCTCTAAGGACCGTCCCAAACTGCCGACAGAAAAGGAACGTTCCAAACTGCAGACAGAAAAAGAACGTCCCCAGGCGCCGGCATTTCAAGAGCACTCATTTAAGTCTGTCCCCAATGAGCGGGAGTAATCAGAGACCCTTTGCGAGGGAGGCCGGACGTGGCCTTCCTCGTTTTTATTCATGGACTTTAGTCCGTGCCGCGCGGCACGCGCGGCATAGAAAGCCACCCGCTCAGCGGATGGAGGCCAATTTCCGCTACGCGACAAAAACCTTCCCCCTAGCATGAGGATTGTTCAGGTCATCATACTAGGGGGAAGGTGATTGCTGTGGCCCAGAAAGCCAACAGCCTCGCGCACACGAAATGGCTGTGCAAGTACCGCATCGCACCGAGGTCAAGCTCATCGCCGCCATCGTCGAGAAGCACCCAAAGGTGCGCTTTGCCGCGAGCCGCACCTCGGCCCACGCCGACCTCTACGACCGTATGGAGCAGGCCCTGTGCGAGCGCGTGGCCAACGCGGTGGAGGTCGTCCGCTCCGACATCAGCCCCGCGCTTCTTGTCCACACCGGTCCAAACCTCGTGGGTGTGGCGGTCCAGGGACTCTAGCGGAGGCGGGGCGTCCTGCCCCAAAAACAAATGCAAAAGACGAGCACTTCTTGCCGCTCAATTGGCAAGAAGCGCTCGTCTTTTCTTAACGCGTTGTATGGCGGAGAGAGCGCAAGTTACGCGAGCGCCCTTCTTGCCAGCTCGGCCGCGCCGAGGATTCCTTGGTCGCCGCCGCAGCCCGGGGCGCAGATGTAGCTCTCCATGTCCTTAAGCTCGGCGGTCTGGATGTAGCCACCCAGATATTCGAGGGTCTTCTTGCGGACGATGCCGTAGAGCTGCTCCTGGTGCATCACGCCGCCGCCGAGGACGATGCGGCGAGGCGAGTACATGAGCACGAGGTTCGCGCACATCTGCCCCAGATAATCCCCCTCGAGCGCCCACACCTCATCGTTGTCCGCGAGCTCGGCCGCGGGCTTTCCCCAGCGCGCGGCGATGGCGGGGCCGGAGGCGAGCCCCTCGAGACAGCTCGCGTGGCTCGGGCAGACGCAGCGTCCCTCCTCGGTGGGACGGGTCCTTACCAGCATGTGACCGGCCTCGGGGTGCAGCATGCCGTGAAGGAGTCTGCCCGCGCACATGACGCCCGCGCCCACGCCGGTGCCGATGGTCACGTAGACGGCGTCCTCGAGCCCCTTGCAGCAGCCGAAGACCACTTCGCCGAGGCAGGCAACGTTAACGTCCGTGTCGTAGGCCACCGGAATCCCGAGGGCGTCGGCGAACGCGGCGCGAAGACCATGGCCTCGCCACGCGAGCTTGGGCGTCTGGAGGATGGAGCCGTAGCGCTCGTCGTTGGGGTCGACGCAGGTCGGGCCGAAGGCGCCGATGCCCAACGCGTCCACATCGCGGGCGGTGAACCACTCGATCATCTGCGGGACGGTCTCGGCGGGCGTAAGCGTCGGGGTCTCCATACGGTCGAGGACCTCGCCGTCGCCGGACACCACGGCACAGACCATCTTGGTCCCGCCGGCTTCGAGGGCGCCGAGCCTCATTTGCTTTTCGCTCATGTGATCCTCCTTACAAAGGGACGCCCGCAGTCATGGTCAACCGCGGACGCCCATAACGTTGGCTTGTTTCGAGGCGACCCTACCTGGGCACGCGGTCCTGCCTCGCGGCAAACGGGGCGAGCACGGCGTGCGGCTCGCTTTGGTACCAGTAGGCGACGGTGGAGATGTCGTCCTCGCGCTCGTAGAGCTTGATGTCGTCGTTGCCGAGGTCCTGGAACGTCACGCGCAGGTCCTCCTTGAACGAGATCGGGTCGGGAAGGTGCCACCTGTAGAGGCCGTGCCTGGGCAGCGCGTCGTCGTTAGTCGCGAGCATCGGATTCGGGTTCGGCTTGCCCGCGCTGAAGCGGTCGCGCGTGGCGTCGCGCGTCGAGCGGTACGGGTAGCCGGCGAACAGCGTGTTGAAGCACTGCGCCTCGGGCAGCGCGTGGGGCGGCCTGTCGAGGAAGGCCCAGGCACCGCCGAAGTAGTCCTCGGCTCCCGTCGAGGTGACCGTGGGGAACTCCTCGTCGCCGTCGAGGAAGAACTTCATCTCGCCCTCGCCCCACCAATAGCGCTCCAGGGCGCACAGGGCCATGTAGGTGCCGACGTAGTAGCCCTTGCCGCGCACGCCGTCGAGCACGGTGTAGTCGACGCCCCTGCGGGTGCTGCGCTCGCGGTTAAAGCGGGCGTGGAAGTACATGGCGTCGTCCGGCACGTCGGTGAGCGCGTAGTTGAACGTGTAGAAGATGTACTTAATGAACCCGGGGTGCTCGCTCGTAAGCGTGACCTTGGCGTGCTTCCTGAAGGGCATCTCGAAGTAGCAGTTCATGCCGCCCGTCGGGTTCACGCAGATGGGCATCGAGTTGACGATGGCGCGCTCACCGAAGCCGTTGCAGAAGAAGTCGCCGACAGGGCACTCGACCGAGGGGGTCTCCTCGTCGTCCCAGTAGAAGCGCAGCACGAGGTCACGCATGACGAAGCTGCCGGCGGCGGTCTTGTCGGGGACGGTCATCCAGATGTGGCGGATGATGCCGGGGCCCTCGATGTCCGCGAGCGTGATGGTCTCGCCGGACTCAAGGGGCACGCAGCACGAGCCCTTGCGGCCGACGCCGAGGTGGCTGGCCGACATGGCGGCGCGGCCCTTCTCGCCCGTGATGTTCTCGGGGGTGATGGCGCGGCTTTCCTCACCGCCGTGCATCCACACGTCCTTAAGGAACTCTCTCATCGTCGACCTCCTCTATTCGTCGTCGTCGCACTCGGCGGAACTGGCACCGTTCACGTAGATGATCTGCTGGCGCGCCTCGTTGACGAGGGCGTCGAAGTCGAGTTTCTCGTCGGGGCGCGCGAGCGCGACCGTCATGGCGAGCGGAAGGTTGACACCCGCGATCACGTGGATCCGGTCGGAGGCGAAGCGGGAAAAGCGCTGGTTCACGCTGCCGCCGTACGCGTCGGTGAGGACGACGACCTCGTCAGTGCCCGAAAGAGCCGCCTCAACCGCCGCGTCGAGCCCCTCGCCGTTGTCGTTCACGTAGGCGCACACGGCGTTGACGGCGTCGCCCTTACCCGTAAGGAACTCGAGGGTGTCCTTGAAGCCCTGGGCGAGAAGGGAATGGCTCGCCACAACTATCTTTCTCATTGATTCACCAATCTCTTGGGTCGAAGCTAGGCGAGGATGCCGGCGGCGGAGGCGACCATCGCGAGGACGATCACCACGAGGATGAGGGCCGTCATGCTCGCGTTCTTCTTGGTAAGAAGGTAATACGCGCTTCCCGTGATGGCGGCGGGGATCATGGCAGGCAGGATCTTGTCGAGCAGCGGCTGAATCTCCATCGCGACGTCGCCGAAGCTGAAGCTAATCGGGCAGGTGACGCCGATGACCGAGGCGATGAGGCAGCCGACCACGGTGAGGCCGAGCACGGAGGCGGCGGCAGTGAGGTTGGGAAGCTTCTCGCTGAAGTCGGTGACGAGCTTCACGCCCTGCTTGTAGCCGAACTCGAGGGCGTGCATGCGGACCCAGAAGATGGCCAGGATGAGCGCGAACCAGATGCCGGCTCCCACGGGGTTGCCCTCGATGGCCATGTAGGCGGCGATGGAGCCCATGATGGTCGGGATCATGGTCATGAGCAGGGAGTCGCCGACGCCGGCGAGCGGTCCCATGGTGCCGATCTTCAGGTCTTGGACGGCGTCCGCCGCCGCTAGGCCGTCGCGCTCCTCCATGGCCACGCAGGCGCCAAGAATGATGGCGGCGAGCCAAGGCTGGGTGTTGTAGTAGCGGAAGTGGTTGTTGAGCGCTTGCTTATAGTCCTCGTCGTTCGTGTAGATCTTCCTCAGGACCGGCGAGAGGGCGTAGGCGACTGAGGCGCCCTGCTGGGTCTGGTAGTTGAAGGTGCACACGCTCATGAGCCAGCGCCAGTTCGCGTTGCGCAGGTCCTTCTTGGTGACCTTGTAGCCGGAGGGCTTGCCCTCGGCGACGGCGGTGATGTTCTCGTTTTCCATGGTTACTCATCCTCTCCGATGAAGGCGTCTGCGGAAGCGTGGGCGGCGAGCTCGGTGTCCCTCTCGGCACGCTGGTAGAACGCAATCGCGAGGGCAACGCCGACGATGGCGGCGCCGATGATGGGCACGTTCAGGAAGGCCGAGAGGAAGAAGCCGGCGAGCAGGTACTGGAAGTACTTGGCGGTTGGCATGTAGCGGAGCAGCATGGCGATACCGACGGCCGGGAGCATCTTGCCGGCGAGGGTGAGGCCGGAGAGGAACCACTGGGGCATGACCTCGAGGAGCCAGTTGACGGCGGGCTGGCCGAGCGTCACGGAGACAAAGACGGGCAGGGCGGCGCACAGGCCGAAGAGCGCGGGGCAGACCCACAGGATGGCGTTCATCTGATTGAACTTACCCTCGTTGCAGAACTTCTGGGACTTCTCGACGACAAAGCCGTTGAGGATCTTGGCGACGACGTCGAGCTGGATGCCGAGCATGCCGACCGGCAGGCCGATGGCGAGGCCCGTGTCGGAGCCCAGGGTCACGCCGTAGGCGGTGGCGATGATGGCCATCGTGCCGTAGTCGGGAATGGAGGAGCCGCCGAAGCCCGCGACGCCGAGCTGCATGAGCTGAATGGTGCCGCCGATGACAAGGCCGGTCTTCCAGTCGCCCATGACGACTCCGGTGATGAGGCCCCAGAAAACGGCGTAATTGACGAAGATCATCGGGATGCCGTAGTAGTCCACGTGCTTGATGAAGGCCAGCAGGGTCAAAAGGACGACCTGCAGGATAGTGAAGTTGACCATATTTCCCCCTTAGATGAGGTCTGCGACGGAGACGGGCTTGTCGGCGGGCACGAACTGGGCCGTCACCTTGACGCCACGGGCGATAAGCGCCTTGTAGCTCTGGACGTTCTCGGCGGAGGCGTAGGCGCGCTGGGTGAGCTGGATGCCGTCCTCCTTGACGAGCGAGCCGCCGACGACCAGCGACGGGAGCTCGACGCCCGACTCGACCAGGCGAAGCATCGTCTCGGGCTCCTTGGCGATGACGAAGACCTTCTCGCGGTCGTACTTGCCCGCGGCGAAGTTCTTGAGCGCGGTCTGCTCGGAGATGATCGAAACGGCCATGCCCGCGGGGCGCGCCATCCTCATGGTGGACTTCAGGACCTCGTCGCCGGCGACCTTGTCGTCGATGACCATGACTCGGGTCGCGCCCGACACCGGGGCCCACTGCGTCACGATGATGCCGTGAAGCAGGCGATTGTCGATTCGTGCCATAACAACACTCATGTTTGCTCCTATCAAATGAAGTTTTGCGTTCGGTACTGCCTCGGCGCTATCCGGATTCGCGCCGGGCAAGGGGTTATCGGATTATTGAGGACGCGCGGTCAGCTTGCGGCGGCGCGGGGAAGGTCACTCGTCGAGCAGGAGGTCCGAGGAGCCGAGGCGCTCTTCTCGCGCCGGGGCGGCGCTCACGCTTATGTAGTCGAAGACATATGCGATCTCGCTTACGGGAACCTCTACGCGATAGCGCGTCGAGATGCTCGAGAAGCTCTGCCTGAAGGACTCGATGAAATCGGCGCGTTCCTCCTCGAAGCGGTCCTGGCCAACGTAGGTCTCAATGGGGTTTCTGGTAACAAGGCGCTCGACGAGACAGCAGAGGTGAACGTAGAGCCCAATGATGGCGTTGCTGCCGATCTTCTCGCCTGTCCTGCGCTGAAGCTCGTGCACGGCGCTCTCGATCTCATGGAATAGCCGCTCCGGGTCGAGGATGGTGATGGAGCGGATGACGTTCTGCAGCGTCATGTTCGAGAGCAGCTTCTCGTGGAAAGAAGAGAGCTCGGAAGCGTCAAGCCACCTGCCGAACACGGCATCAACCTTAGAGGCGGACGCCGTCGACATGATGTCCTCGAGGGCGACGAAGGGGACGGAGGCGACCCCGGGGTCTCCCGTGCCGATGACGGCGCAGACGCGGTGCTCGGAGAAAACGGCGTCGTTCGACCCGTTCGCGACGAGCTGCTTGAAGGGCCTCGTGAGCAGGCGCGCGCCTATGGTGCGCGGGAGGCTCTGCGAGACGAGCTGGCGTATCCTCTCCGCGGCGTCGACCCCGGACTCGGAGCAGAAGACGATGGCGTCCTCACGGTTGACGCGCTCGATCACCTTGCAGTGCGTCACGCACGCGGCGGTCGCATCGCCAAGAACCTCGGCGATGGACTTGCCGCCGAGCAGCCCGACCCCGATCTCGAGCGCAAGACCGGTAGAGACGTTGTTCACCACGCCGATAGTGGAGTCGGTAACGTTCTCGAGGGCCTTATAGGCCTCCTCCAAGGAGCCCATGTCGACGAGGAACACGACCCCGGTGCAGTAGGAATGGCGGTCGACGAGGCGCTGGAGCGGACCGACGATGTCCTTCAGCTGCTGGTCGTAGGGCATGTCGACAGCCTCGTACACATGCATGCCGAGCATACGGTTCGCCGCGTCGGCGATGCTCGTCGCCGTTGAGTAGCCGTGGGACAAGATGACGCAGAGCGTCCGAAGGGCCTTCGCATCGCGAGACTCCGATGCGACGCACAGCGTCAGAAGCGTCTTCGTGAAGTGATCGAGCGAGATTCCCAGCGCCCCTTCCACGTCTGCGGCGACCTGATCGGAGACACTCGAGGCAAACGGCAATTCGGAGGTCACGGCACCGAGGAGATGGGAGATTTGCTCCGCACAGGCAGACTTTCGCTTAGCCAGGCCGATACCCGGCCACAACTGCAGGCAAATCTCCTGGGCCAGTAGAAAAGCGACCTTCCTCGAAAGCTCGATGCCATAAGAAGAGCCTGCGTCGGCAAGGACCGCGCCCACGACGCGCTCGAAGGCGCGCGACCTCGAGGAGGCGACGCCGTGGTCGAAGATCAAGTGATCCTCAACGCCGCGCACAGCGGAGACAGCTTGCGAGACAAGCTCGGAGACAGAGAGCTCCCCGGCGCAGAATCGCTCATCGAGGGAGCACAGGGCATCGAGCGCCTGCTCGACCGGCCCTGTGCTCTCGGCGGCATCCAGAGACGCGTCGATCAGAACGCCATCGTCGGGCTGTTGATCGATCTGCGCGGAGGAGAGGAGCCCGCTGGGAAGAAGATACGGGCGAACGACGACGTAGTCGCCCTCGCGATTGAGGAACGCTTTGGCACAGCAGTTCGTCACGCAGGCGCGCAAGCCGGCGATGTTATCGGAAAAGTCCGCGTTCACGAGGCAACGGTATGCGCCGCGGCTGATCTTCACATCAGAACCGATTCGGCACCCCTCGCTGCGCAGGAAGCTCAAGATGAGATCCTCGCGCTCCTCGGGGGTCCGCTCCTTGAGTGAGGGGACGCGGGCACAGATGGGCATTTTGCTGTAGGCCGAGGAAACCTTCAGGTCATCGGCGGAAAGCGTCGTCGAAAGAACGAGGCGAGCGCGCGGCGCATCCTGGGAGGCATCGAGCCCGAGGGCCGTCGCAAGGCAGTGCTCCATCGCAGAGGGAGAGAGTGCCTCGATGCCGTTGACAAAGACCACACCCCCGCGCGCTTTCGCGATCGACTCGTCAAGAAGCCCGTTGAACGAGGCGGCGTCCGGGACCCCGGCGCAGTCGATGCGCACATAGGAGGAGTCGCGGGACAGCAAGCCCTGGTTCTTGCCGTACTCGTACACAAGGCGAGAAAGGAAAGACTTACCGACACCCACGCCGCCGCTCAAGAGGATGGGCAGGCCAAACGGAGGGTACTGAACCGCAGCCTTGCACTGCTCGACAACGGAGCTGAGGCTCATGTCGAAGCCCACGGCACGCGCGAAGTCGCGGTGATCGGCGATTCCCGTCGCCTGGATGAGGTCGGCGAGCGAGGCGTACTCGCTTGCAGAGAGCTTTACCTGAAAACGCTTCTGGAACGCGCGGCGATGAAAATAACGGACAGGCCTGCCCGCCACCTTAACCACAAGACCGGCGCGAACAAGGTCGTTGAGGTACTGGCTCGCCAGGCTCCTGGAGATGATGAGCGTCTCGGCGATGTCGGAGGTGGACAGACGGGCAAGGTCGTCGAGCGAGACGGCAGAGGTGAGGGCCTCGAGATGCTCGAGAATCCTGTCCCTCATGTCGACGGGTTTCTTTGCCAAGCTGTCCTGTGTGGTCTTGTCCATGACTTCTTACCTCCTCGTACAAGGAGTATAAGGGGAGAACAGAGAACGGAAGGGGGCGCGTGGGGGAATCAACAGCTCCGAGGAAAAGTCCACCACTTGAGGGGCAGAAAACAACGGCCATTGAACATTCAGGGCCGACGCTCAACACTTCGGCTCGACACTTCGGCTCGACACTTCGCTTTGGAAAGGGCCCCGGCGCGCCGGGGTCCCAACATAAAGAAGGGCCCCGGCGCGCAGGGCCTAAAGCTTAACCATGCGCGCGGCGATGCGGGCGCAGTCGCAGGCGGCCTTCTTCTCGAAGGTGTTGTAGTCGACGACCCGGCCCTCGGCGCAGGGCTTGTCGCTGATGGCGCGCACGACGACGAGGGGCACGCCGTTGAGATAAGCGGCCTGCGCGATGGTGCAGCCCTCCATCTCGCAGCACAGGTCGCCGAAGGTCGCGAGGATTCGCTCCTTCTGTTCCGCGGGCGAGACGAACTGGTCGCCGGAGACGACGCGGCCCTTGAGGACCTTAATGTCGGGGGGCGACGGCGGCCGCGGCGGCGCACGCCGCCAGCAAGGGCCGGAACGGATCGCGCAAGATCAAGGCGTCGCCCGGGAGGTCGGGCGTTACCGTCAGCCGGCGCCGCGTCTGCCGCATCATGAGGGAGAACGGCCTGGCCGGCGCATACGGCAGGAAGAGGTTCAAGGTGCACCCCGGGGCGGTCAACGAGGCCGACGTGTCGAACGTCGTCGCGCGCGGCTTCGGCGGCAGGGCGCCGTGCACCCATATATGCAGCGACTTGGCCTGCGTGCGCGTCGGGGCGTCGTGGAACTACGTCTGCCTGCTCGTCGACCTCTGCAACGGGGAGATCGTCGGCCACTCCGAAGGACCGAGGAGGGACGCGCGAGCTCCGAGCCAAGCTCTTGGATTACGTGCACTGGTACAACAACTTCAGGATCCACTCGACGCTGGGCTACATGTCGCCGGTCGAGTTCAGGGAGGCGGGGCCGTCCCTCCCGGAATCGTCCAAATAAGTGTTGCCAATCCATAGCCAATCCAGCCATCATCTTCGCGAAGGCGGACGTCAGGAAAAGCTCGGCTTGAGCTCGGTCGGACGCGGTCTGTGGGGCATCATTCAGGCTCAGGGGGTCTCCTTGTCTTCTTCGGTCGCAACCTGAATGATAGGGACGGCCCCTTCTCTCTTTCCCCTTCGTTTTCGACGCGTCACCCTCTCGGCGGGCTTAAGGCTCGCGCTCGCGGGTGCAGGGGCTACGCCCAAACCCCAAAAACGTAACGCCGTGCTCGAAGCGTTTCCGGACGTCAGCGTAATCTCAAATCCCGTTCGTCAACTCATGGGCAAGCCACCTGAGACTACTCATTTCTCCTACTGGCAATGAAGACCTGCGACCTGCAGTTTTGCAAACTGCTTGAAAGCCACCTGCGTTGATTCACTTCCTATTGCAGCTGGCGGCTTGCACGCGAAAAGGCATTTAAGTTTCAAAACGGACGTTTTCGGCGCTATCGAGCCTCCAAAGGCATCCCGCCGCGCCCTTTGGGACAAAACAAAAACTCAAAGCCCTGAGTTCGAAAATAGTTTTTGGAGTTGTCCCGACTTTTGTCCCCGAAGCCGACGAAACGCGACAGGGTGTCACCTGGCGGCACTCGATTCGAGACGGCACCGAAAACTGGATGCAACCGGAATGACGGGACGGCAGAACCGAAGCCATCGAGTGGGGATAGAAAAAGGCCCGGGTGCCGTGGGGCATCCGGGCCTTTGCTAGCAACTTGATGTTGCGGGCAGCTTAGAACTTGTGGC
>CABQHR010000036.1 GCA_902463875.1 uncultured Collinsella sp. | reverse complement strand
TGGTCGGGGGATGTCGCCCAAACGTAGTAGATGGGCCGGTTTCGTGGCGGGGATCTCGGGGGCGGCCGGAGTGGAGCCTGATAGGCGAGCGACGGCGGAGACCAGCGCCCGCATCGGCCCCGCGCGACTCCGGCGCCCGCGCCCCCCGGAAAGTTTTTCCAAAAATGTCCTTGCATCGCCGTCCGAGTTCCCGTATAGTATTTCTTCGCACGGGGGCGTAGCTCAGCTGGGAGAGCGCTTGACTGGCAGTCAAGAGGTCAGGGGTTCGATCCCCCTCGTCTCCACCCGAGCATTGAATGAGGCTCCAACGCAAGTTGGGGCCTTTTTTCATATAGGCACACAAGGTCAAAGGCGGCACCATGATCCTCCTGGTCGACAAGATCGAAAAAAGCTTCGGCGCGCGCGTCCTCTTTAGCGGCGCGTCCTTCCAGATCAACCCCGGCGAGCGCTTCGCGCTCGTGGGCCCTAACGGCGCCGGCAAAACCACCATGCTCAAAATCATCATGGGCATCGACAGTCCCGACTCCGGCCAAGTCCAGTACGCAAAGGACTGCCAGGTGGGCTACCTAGAGCAGGAAACCAACCTGGAGCACAAGGACACCACCATCCTCGCCGAGGTCATGGCCGCCGCCAAGGAAATCCGCCGCATGGGCGAGCGTGCCAACGAGCTGCAGGCCCAGATCACCGAACTCTCCGAGCAGGGCAAGGACGTCGACGCCCTCCTCAACGAGTACGGCCAGGTCCAGGACCGCTTTGAGCATCTGGGCGGTTACGAGCTCGAGAGCAACGCCCGCAAGATCCTGTCCGGCCTGGGCTTTAAGGTCACTGACTTTGAGCGCCCATGCTCCGAGTTCTCGGGCGGCTGGCAGATGCGCATCGCGCTCGCCAAGCTCTTCCTGCGCCATCCCGACCTGCTGCTTCTGGACGAGCCCACTAACCACCTGGACCTCGAAAGCGTCCAGTGGCTGCGCGGCTTTATCGCCAACTACGACGGCGCCGTCCTCATCGTCAGCCACGACCGCGCCTTTATGGACGCCTGCGTCGACCACGTCGCCGCGCTCGAAAACCGTCGCGTGACCACTTACACCGGCAACTACAGCAGCTACCTCAAGCAGCGCGAGGACAACCTTGAGCAGATGCGCGCCAAGCGCGCCGCCCAGGAGCGCGACATCGCCCACATGCAGGTCTTCGTCGACAAGTTCCGCTACAAGCCCACCAAGGCAGCCCAGGCCCAGGAGCGCATCCGCAAGATCGAGCAGATCAAAAAGGAGCTTGTCATCCTACCCGAGGGCCACAAGCACATCGACTTTAAGTTCCCTGACCCACCGCGCTCCGGCGATATGGTCGTGGGCCTGGAGGGCGTCTCCAAGTCCTACGGCAACAAGCACATCTACAGCGACATCGACCTCAAGCTCTACCGCGGCGAGCACGTGGCGCTCGTCGGCCCCAACGGCGCCGGCAAGTCCACGCTCATGAAGATCATCGCCGGACTGGAGCCGCCCACCACCGGAACCCGGGACCTGGGAACCAACGTGGGCGTGGCCTATTACGCCCAGCACGCGCTCGAGGGCATGACCGAGTCCAATACCGTCCTGCAAGAGATCGACACCGTCACGCCCAAGTGGACCGTGCCGCAGCAGCGCAGCCTGCTGGGCGCCTTCCTGTTTAGCGACAACGACTCCATCGAGAAGCAGGTTCGCGTCCTCTCCGGCGGCGAAAAGGCGCGTCTGGCCCTGGCCAAGATGCTCGTGGCCCCCGAGGCGCTCCTGTGCCTGGACGAGCCCACCAACCACCTAGACATCGACTCGGTGGACATGCTCGAGAACGCCCTGCAAAACTTCCCCGGCACCATCGTGCTGATCAGCCACGACGAGCACCTGGTGCGCGCCGTGGCCAACCGCGTGATCGACATCCGCGATGGCAAGGTCACGGTCTACGACGGCGATTACGACTACTATCTCTACAAGCGCGAGGACCTCGCAGCCCGCGCCGCCGCCGAGGCGTCCACGGAGAGTGCGCCGGCCACGGCCAAGTCCACCAAAGTCAGCGCCGCCCAAGCCGACACCCCCGCCGCAGCTCCTAAACCGGCCGAGGGCAAAAAAACCAAGGAACAAAAGCGCGCCGAGGCCCAGGCCCGCGCCGCGCTCAACAAAAAGCTCAAAGGCGTGCGTAACCAGCTCAAGAAGATCGAGACGGAGCTCGACAAAAAGCGCGCCCGCTATGACGAGCTTATGGAATTGATGGCAAGCGAAGAGCTTTATGCCGATCAAGACAAGTTCAACGCCGCGCTGGGGGAATATAACGGCCTTAAGCAAGAGCTACCCAAGCTCGAGGACGAATGGCTGGAGCTTTCCACCCAGATCGAAGAGGAGACCGCGCGTGAACTCTCGTAAGGCCGCTGCCGTGGCGATGAGCATCATCGCCATCGCCTGTCGCATCTGCGGCATCTTTATGAGCGCGATGACCGTGCTGCTGTGTTTTAGCGGCCTCACCGCCAAGCTGCAGATCGTAGGCTTTGTCGTTGAGCTTTCGCGCGCACTGCCGAGCGCCATCGCCGGCTATGGCGTCATCACGTCGCCCTTTGGCGGCGTGTTCCGCCTGGATTACGCCATCGTCGCCGTGATCCTGTTTGTGATCGACTACCTGCTCACGCGCGCCTCGCGCCGCGTCCGCTAGGGGAGCGCTATGTCCAGCAGCTACCTCATGAACCTGCTCGCCAGCGCCGTCGCCGTCATCGTGGGCATCGTGATCCACGAGAGCGCACACGCCGCCGCGGCCTGGGCGCTCGGCGACAAGACGGCCCGTTCGCGCGGCCGCGTGTCACTCAACCCGCTTAACCATATCGACCCGTTTGGCACCATCATCCTGCCGCTGCTCATGCTCGCGGCCGGCGGCCCGGTGTTCGCCTTCGCCAAACCCGTGCCCGTCTACCTCAACAACCTCAAGCACCCCAAGCGCGACGAGGTCCTGGTGAGCGCGGCCGGCCCCGCGTCGAACATCGCACTCGCGTGCCTTGCCGCGGCACTCATGCACGTGGCGTACGGCAACCTCTACACCGGCATCTCCTTTGCCCTGGCGTCACAGATCATGAACTTCGGCGCCACGTTTATCGTGGTCAACCTGTCACTCGCGTTCTTTAACCTTATCCCGATCCCGCCGCTCGACGGCTCGTCGATCATCGTGCCGTTCCTCAAAGGCAAGGCGCTCAACAACTATTATCGTCTGCAGCAATACGCTATGCCCATCCTCATCCTGGTGCTGTACCTGCTGCCCATGTGGACCGGCATCGATGTGATCGGCCGCTATTTCGACGTTACCGTGTATCCGCTGGCCGAGTGGCTGCTCAACTTCGCAATCGCCGGCATCTAAGGTAAACTTACAGGTCGACCGCGCAAAACGGTCGCAACATGCACCCAAACCGCGCCGCGAAGGCGCCGTCAAAGGAGGTCGAAGATGTCGTATCGCGTGTCGACTCAGGTCTACAGCGGGCCGTTCGACCTGTTGCTGCAGCTGGTAACCCGCCAAAAAGTAGATATCGGCGCCATCTCCATCAGCGAGGTGGCCGAGCAGTACCTTGCCGAGGTGGAGCGCATCGAGGCGCTGGACCTGGACGTGGCGAGCGACTTTCTGCTGGTCGCGGCAACCCTTCTGGACATCAAGGCCGCCTCTCTGGTGCCGCAGGAGGCCCCGCGCAAAGTCGATGACGACGATGACGAGTTCGACGAAGACCTCGAGGAACTCAGCGCGCTCGACGGCGACGCCTTGCGCGAGGTCCTGATCCAGCGCCTGATTGCCTACAAGCAGTTTAAAGGCGCGGCTGCGGCCCTCGGTGCCCGCATGCAGGCCGAAAGCCGTATGCATCCGCGTGTGGCCGGCCCCGACCCTGAGTTCCTAGGGCTCATGCCCGACTATCTGGCTGGCATCACCCTGCGCGGCCTGGCCGTTATCTGTGCCGACCTGGACGGCAAGCGCCAGACCTTCCTGCTGGAGGCCGAGCATGTGGCGCCGCATCGCGTACCGCTCGACCTGACCGTGGCCTCAGTCGACCGCTTTACCATGGCGCACCAAACCTGCACCTTCCGCGAGCTGTTGGACGGCGACGCCACCACCGAGCAACTCGTCGTCACCTTTTTGGCCATGCTGGAGCTCGCCAAGCGCGGCTCGCTCACGCTGAGCCAGGACGAGATCTTCGGAACCATCTGCATCAACCGAGTCGAGGGCGCCGAGGCATACGTGCCCGGCGAGGGCCCCGATCTCACCGAATAGGAGCCGCAACCATGTCAACCCTTTCCACGCTGGAGGCAAACAGCCTCAAAGGCGCCCTCGAGGCGCTGTTGCTGGTGTCGAGCGACCCGGTGAGCGCGCCCGCGCTGGCAGGTGCGCTGGATATCGCCCCGGGCGAATGCGCGTCGCTGCTCGCCGAGCTCAAGGTTGAGTACGAGGAGGCCAACCGCGGCTTTCAGCTGCGCGAGGTCGCCGGCGGCTGGCGCCTGTTTACGCATCCCGCCTATCACGACGTGGTCGAGGCCTACGTGCTGAGCTGGGACACGCAAAAACTGTCGCAGGCGGCGCTCGAGACCTTGGCCGTGATCGCATACCACCAGCCCGTGACGCGCGAGGTGGTCAAGGGCATCCGCGGCGTCAATTCCGACGGCGTCATCGCGTCGCTCGTGGACAAGGGCCTGGTGCGCGAGCTCGGTCGTGACCCCCAGCGCGGTCAGGCCATCATTTACGGTACGACCAACGCATTCTTGGAAAAGTTCGGCCTGCGCTCCACCCGCGACCTGCCCGACCTGGAGCAGTTTGCCCCCGACGAGCAGTCGCGTCAGTTTATCCGCGAGCGCCTGAGCGGCCGCAGCATTCAGTCCACGCTCGAGGAGCAGGCCGAGGACCTGGACGAAGAGCGCGAACTGCTCGATACCGATGTTGAAGATATTGAGGCAGTCGAGGACTTGGAGACCATGGTCGTCGACGAGACCTCGGAGGATTTACATGACGAGGACTAACGAAGTAGGGAAGACGCGCGCCATGGGCAACGCAGTACCCACGACCGACGCCCAGCCCGTCTATCCGCACACCATGCGCCTGCAGCGCTTTTTGGCGCGCGCGGGCGTGGCGAGCCGCCGTGGCTCGGAGGACCTGATGACCGCCGGCCGCGTGACTGTTAACGGCGAGGTCGCGACCGAGCTGGGCACCAAGGTCGACGTCGACCGCGACCATATCGAGGTCGACGGCACGCCCGTCAAGCTCAACCAGGGCGCCGTGTACCTGATGCTCTACAAGCCGACCGGCTACCTCACCACCATGAGCGACCCGCAGGAGCGCCCTTGCGTGGCCGAGCTGGTCCCGCGTGACCGCTTTCCGGGGCTCTTCCCGGTGGGCCGCCTGGACCGCGACACCACAGGCCTTTTGCTCTTTACCACCGATGGCGACCTGTCGCAGGATCTGCTGCACCCCAGCAAGCATGTCTATAAGACCTACCAGGCGCTCGTGGACGGCCACCTGACCGATCGCGACTTAGAACCACTCCGCCGCGGCATCGAACTCGACGACGGCCTGTGCCAGCCGGCGATCTGCCGCGTCATCAACGCGCGCGAGGCAGAGGCCGTGGCTCCGCAAGGCGTAAAGCCCGGCACCGCCGCCGTGGAGGTCATCATCCGCGAGGGCCGCAAGAACCAGGTCAAGCGCATGCTGAGCAAGATTCACCATCCGGTAATCCGCCTGCATCGCTGCAACTTTGCCGGCCTGGAGCTCAAGGACGTGGCCAAGGGCTCGTGGCGCGAGCTCACCGACCGCGAGGTGCAGATCCTCAAGGCCGGTGGCATCCTGCCCAAGCAGGCCAGCTCCAAGCGCGCCGCCGCGCCGGCGACCAACGCCGCCAGCCGCACGCGGCACCACGGCAGCCACGGCTCCGCACCCAAGCGCAACACCTACCGCGAGCGCTACACGGGCTAGGCAACCCGCCGCGCCCCAGCGCCCGCGAACCATACCAGCACGTCAACCATCGAAAGGAAGCATTGCATGATCGTCGCCATCGACGGCCCCGCCGGTTCCGGCAAGTCTACCATCGCCAAGGAGATCGCCCGCCAGCTGGGCTTTAACAAGCTCGACACGGGCGCCATGTATCGCGCCGTTACCTTCGCCGCGCTCGACCGCGGCATCGATCTGGACGACGAGGCGGCCATCGACGCCCTCGCCGAGCAGATCGAGATTCGCTTTACCAACGGCACCGGCGAGGATACGCGTTTGACCATTGACGGCAAAGACGCTTCGGCCGCCATTCGTACCCCGCAGGTCGACGCAAACGTGTCCAAGGTCTCGGCCTACCCGGGCGTGCGCGCCGCCATGCTCATTCACCAGCGCCGCGCCGCCGAGAACCGCGATATCGTGGCCGAGGGTCGCGACATCGGAACCGTCGTGTTCCCCAACGCGCAGGTCAAGGTCTTCCTGACCGCCGACCCGCGCGAGCGCGCCCGCCGCCGCGTGCTGCAGCGTCACCAAAACGACGCCCAGCCGCTCACGCCCGCGCAACTCGAGGCCGAAGTCGACGAGACCCTCGATGCCCTCAAGCAGCGCGACAAGCTTGACAGCAGCCGCCAGGTCGCCCCGCTCGTGCCCGCCGAGGACGCCGTGCACGTCGACTCCACCGCCCACACCATCGATGAGGTCGTCTCGATAATCGAGGGCCTCATCAACCAAAGGAGGTAGCCCATGCGCCTGTTTAAGCAGACGCCCGAGGACTATTACAACGCCCCTTATGCAGAGTTCCCAGCGCTCATCCGCGGCACCGTCGTCGTAGTCATGGCCATCCTTTGGACCTTCTCCAAGCTCATGTGGCGTTGGAAGGTCGAGGACGCTGACCTGCTGTTTGAGCGCCAGGAAGGCCGCGGCAGCGTGGTCATCTGTAACCACACCTCGATGGCCGAGCTGCTGGCCGTTGAGACGGCGCTGTTCTTTGGGGGCCGCCGTATCCGTCCCATCTTTAAATCCGAGTTCGCCAAGAGCAAGATTGTGCGCTGGGCCTTTAGCCGCGTTGGCGGCATCCCAGTAGAGCGCGGTACTGCCGATATGAAGTGCCTGCGCGCCGCCCAGCATGCGCTGCAGCGCGGCGAGGACGTCCTGATCTTCCCCGAGGGCACGCGCATCCGCTCGCGCGAAATCAAGCCCGAGGTCCACGGCGGTTTTGCGCTCATCGCTCAAATGGGCAAGGCGCCCGTCAACCCGCTCGCCATTTGTGGCTGGTCCGACATTACGCCCGCGGGCAAAAAGCTCATGCGTCCCAAGAAATGCTGGATTCGTGCCGGCAAGGCCGTCTCGCTTTCCGACGCACCGGCCGGGCTTAAGCGCACGGAGCGCCTGGCCTGGTTTGAGTCCGAGGCCATGGACCGTGTCTATAAGATGCGCGACGAGCTATGCGCCGAGCATCCGGGCAGGTTCTAGCCATGAGCGAGAACGTGACGAACACCGCCGCGACTGCGTCCGGCCAGGACAGCGCGCCCACTATCGAGATCGCAGCCCACGCCGGTACCTGCTACGGCGTACAGCGCGCGCTCGATATGGCATTGGCGGCCGCCCCGCAGGCGGAGGAGAACGCTCAGGTCCACACCCTGGGTCCGCTCATCCATAACCCCATCGTGGTACGCGAGCTCACCGAGGCAGGCGTCGGTCTGGCCGACACCTTGGACGACGCCACGTCGGGCACTGTGATCATCCGCGCCCACGGCGTGGTGCCGCAGGTCATTGATGCCGCTCGCGAGCGTGGCCTTAACGTCGTTGACGCCACCTGCCCCTACGTGAAGAAGGTCCACGTGGCGGCCGAGCGCCTGGTGCGCGAGGGCTACCGCGTGATCGTCGTGGGCGAGCCGGGCCACCCCGAAGTCGAGGGCATCCTGGGCCACGCCGGCGATGACGCGCAGGTCGTGAGCTGCGCTGCCGATGCGGACGCGCTGTCGCTCAAGGGTAAAGTGGGCTTGGTTGTGCAGACCACCCAAACTGCGCAGAACTTGGCCGAGGTCGTGGCTGCTATCACCCCGCGCGTGCAGGAGCTGCGCGTGATCAACACCATCTGCGCCGCCACGAGTGAGCGTCAACAGGCAGCAGCCACACTTGCCAACCGCTGCGACTGCATGGTCATCGTGGGCGGCAAGAACTCGGGCAACACCCGCCGCCTGGCGCAGATTTGCGCAGACGCCTGCGAGCGCACGTATCACATCGAGGAAGCTTCTGAGCTCCAAGCCGCGTGGTTTACCGCAGCTCACCACATCGGCATCACCGCCGGAGCCTCCACCCCGCAAGAACACATCGAGCGCGCCGTCGAGCGCATCAAGGAGCTTTGCCGCTAACCATGGACCAGACCGTACCCGCATACGCCGCCGAGGTGGCCGATTACGGGCGCAGCCGCGACCCCGAGCCGGGTGAGGGCGCGCTCGTCAAGAACGTGCGTCCCGAATCGCCCGCGTGGGATGTGGGTATCGAGCCGGGCATGCGCGTGCTCACGGTCAACGGTGAGCAGCTTACCGACATGATTGTGTGGCTCTGGGAGGCCGACGATGATACCGTCGACCTCGAGGTTTTCGACCCGCGCGACAACAGCGTCACCCCCGTCGAGCTCGACCGCTTCCCGGGAGAGGACTGGGGCCTTGAATTCGATGGTCCCATCTTCGACGGCATGCGCACCTGCGTAAACGCCTGCGTGTTCTGCTTTATGACAATGCTCCCCAAGGGCGGCCGCTCCACGCTCTATATTCGCGACGACGACTATCGCCTAAGCTTTTTACAGGGCAACTTTGTCACGCTCACGAACCTCACCGACGAGGACGTGCAAGACGTCATCCAGCGCAACATGAGCCCCATGAACGTGTCGGTCCACGCCGTGAGCCCCGACGTCCGCCGTCGTATGATGGGCCGCAACGCCCAGCGAGGCATGGACGTGCTCGAGACCATCATGGCCGCCGGCATCGAGATTCACGCGCAGATCGTACTGTGCCCCGGCATGAACGACGGCGAGGAGCTGGAAAAGACCCTGCGCTTTTGCGAGGAGCACGAGCAAATCACAAGCCTGGGCATTGTGCCGCTCGGTTTTACCAAGCATCAGAACCGTTTTAGCTGGTCCTACAGCGACAAACCCGAACTGGCGCGCGAGACCATCGCCATGATCAGGCCCTTCCAGGACCGTGCCTTCGAGCGCTTTGGCCGCCACACCTTCCAGATGAGCGACGAGTTCTATCTGGACGCCGGCATCGATCCTCCCGAGGCGGACTTTTACGACGGTTACCCGCAGTACTACGACGGCATCGGCATGATCCGCTCGTATCTGGACGAGACCGACGACGTGCTGGCTATCGATGCCGAGCGACTGGCCCGCGTCCGCGAGGCCATCGCCGCCCGCAGCCAGCACCTGCTGTGCCTCTCCGGCGCCAGCGCGCGCGACACCGTGGCGCGCTTTGTGGAATCGCCGCACGGCCTCGCCGGAACCGTCACGGCCATCAAGAACCGCTACTTTGGCGGCAACGTGGACGTGACCGGCCTCATTGTCGCGAGCGATATCCTGGAGCAGCTGCCGCAAGACCTGTCGGGGGTTATGCTCTTTGTGCCTAAGCTCATGTTCAACGCTGACGGCATGACGCTTGACGAGTATCATCGTGACGATTTACTCGCAAGCCTTACCAGTCGCGGCGCCGAGGTTCATGTGGTGTCGACCATGCCGCATGAGCTGCTCGATACCCTGGAGCACATCCTTGGCATTGTGCCTGCCGACTCTACTAATTCCGCTGACCCTACCCATTAAAGGAGAGCAGATGAAACCTATCGTCGCCGTCGTCGGACGCCCCAACGTGGGCAAGTCCACGCTCGTTAACCGCCTGGCCCAGACCTCGGACGCCATCGTCCACGAGTCCCGCGGCGTCACGCGCGACCGCTCGTATCACACGGCCGATTGGAACGGCCGCGAGTTCACCATCGTCGACACGGGCGGCATCGAGCCGTTCAAGAGCGACGACGTCTTTGCCACGTCCATCCGCGACCAGGCACTCGCCGCCGCCGAGGAAGCCGCCGTCATCCTGTTTGTGGTCGACGGCCGCACCGGCGTCACCGAGGAAGACGAGTCGGTCGCCCGCATGCTCAAGCGCTCCGACAAGCCGGTCTTTCTGCTGGTGAACAAGCTCGACAACCCCGATCGCGAGAACGACAACATCTGGGAGTTCTATTCGCTCGGTATCGGCGAGCCCACACCGCTCTCGGCCCTGCACGGCCACGGCACGGGCGACCTGCTCGACGACATCGTGGCCCTGCTCCCCGAGGAGGAGGACGAGGTCGCCGACGAGTTCCCCGATGCACTTAACGTGGCCATCATCGGCCGCCCCAATGCCGGTAAGTCGTCGCTGTTCAACCGCATCCTGGGTGCTGATCGCTCCATCGTGTCCAACATTGCCGGCACCACGCGCGACGCCATCGATACCGTCGTCGAGCGCGACGGCAAGCACTACCGCATGGTCGACACCGCGGGCATTCGCAAGAAGAGCACCGTATACGAGAACATCGAGTACTACTCCATGGTCCGCGGCCTGCGCGCCATCGACCGCGCCGACGTGGCACTGCTCGTCGTCGACGCCTCCGTGGGCGTCACCGAGCAGGACCAGAAGGTCATGGGTCTTGCCATCGAGCGCGGCTGCGCCATCGTGGTGCTGCTCAACAAGTGGGATCTGCTCGACGATGACCGCAAGCGCGAGGCCTGCATGGAGACCGTCGACCGCCGTCTGGGCGTCATGGCTCCCTGGGCCCAGTACCTGCGCATCTCGGCCCTGACCGGCCGCAGCGTGGAGAAAATCTGGGCCATGGTCGACGCGGCCGAAAAGACGCGCTCGCAAAAGATCTCCACCTCGCGCCTCAACACGTTCCTCACCGACCTGCGCGAGTTTGGCCACACCGTGGTAGACGGCAAGCGCCGCCTGCGCATGCACTACGTGACCCAGACGGGCGTCAACCCGCCGACGTTCACCTTCTTTGTCAACCACAGCGACCTGGTCAATGACACCTACCAGCGCTACGTGGAGAACCGCATGCGCTCGACCTTCGACTTCGCCGGTACGCCCATCCGACTCTTCTTTAGGAAGAAGGAACAAAAGGATGCTTAATCCGATTCTGCTGACCGCCATCTGCGCCGTGGTCTCGTTCTTTATCGGAGCGATTCCGTTTGGCCTGATCCTGGGCCGCGTTTTCAACCACACGGACATTCGCAAGGCGGGCTCCGGCAACATCGGCACCACCAACGCGCTGCGCGTGGCCGGCCCCAAGGTGGCCGCGCTCACGCTGCTGCTCGACTGCCTGAAGGGCGCCATCTGCGTCCTTATCGCGCGTCCGCTCATTGCAAGCGTGGGCTATGGCTTCCCTGTGAGCATCATGGCTCCCGGTGCCGCCGGCGACTGGATGCTCGGCGTCATTTGCCTGGCTGCCGTGTGGGGACACATCTTCTCGCCCTACCTTAACTTCCACGGCGGCAAGGGTATCGCCGTGGGCCTGGGCGTGATTCTTGCCTGGTATTGGCCCATTGGCCTGTCGCTGCTGGGCATGTTTATCGTGGCCGTTGCCATCACCAAGTACGTGTCGGTGGGCTCACTTGCCGCCGCCGTCGGTCTTCCCATCGCCGCTTGTGCGGTCTTTCCGTACAGCAGCCTGGGACTCAAGTTTTGCATGTCGATGATCGGCATCACCGTGGTGTGGGCCCATCGCGCGAACATCAAAAAGCTCATGACGGGTAAGGAGTCCAAGCTCTCGTTTACCAAGCGCGTCACCGAGCCCGACGATAAGT
>CABQHR010000035.1 GCA_902463875.1 uncultured Collinsella sp. | reverse complement strand
GCGGGTGGTTTCTGATGCGGCGCGCCGCGCGCCCCGCACAGGCTAAAGCCTTTAAAAGAGAGGGCCGCCGGCATATGTCGGCGGCCCCGATAAACCATGATGTGCGGCAAAGCAACTACTCGAGCGGCTACTCCGCCTCGCCGCCGGCAGCCATCTTCTCGGCCTCGGCAAGCTGGGCCGGGGTGAGCTTGCGATACTTAATGGCGCCAAAGACGACACAAGCCGCACAGACGATCATGCCGGCGATGAACTTCTGGTCAATCGTCGCACCAAACGGCGACGTCACGGCCTCAAACACAATGGGAGACAGTGCCATGCCAAAGTTGATGCCGGCCATGCCAATGGCAAGGTTAAACGCACGCCCCTCGGGGGCAGAGTTGCCGGCAGCAAAATTGCCCTCCAGCGGCACGTAGGTCTCCTTGCCCAGCGCAACGACAAAGCCTGCAGCGCACAACACCATAAAGGCGGGTGCAACCAGCGTCAGGCCCAGGCCAACGAGCGTCACGCCCCACGCGATCGGCATAGCCAGGTTCTTGAACTTGGCAAACAGCGGACCGACCAAAAGGCCGGCCGCAATACCGGCAACGGTCATAACGGTAGAGGCAAGACCGGCCTCTACGGTACCGCCAAAGCCGCGACCCACAACAAGCAGCGAGACGTTGGAGCTGAAGAGCTGGAACGTGAGTACGAACACAAAGCTCATGAGCGTGATAATCGCGACCTCTTTAGGCATATTGGCAAACACGTTGACCTTGCGTTTGGGTTCAAGATGACCCTCGGGAAGGCAAACAGCCTCGATCACGATGAAAATGAGCATGATGAAGTACGCCGCATAGCTGTGGAACCACTCGGCAGAACCCAAGATGCCGGAAACCATCGTCCAGATAATGCCGCCCAGTGCAACAAAAGTGGAGTAGATGCCCATGACAAACGAACGCTGCTTGCCACCAAAATAGTCGGCGATCAAGGCGTCGGTCGAGTTCTGGACGGCACCAAGACCAAGGCCCATGACAGCAGAAGCCGCTAAGACCTGGCCGAGCGAGTCGTGGAACACCAGCACCGAGGCGCCTGCCAGCATCACGATAATGTGACCGACGAGCGTCGTCTTCTTCTTGGACACGCGAGAGGCAAGCTGTGAAGAGACGAGCATGGCGGACAGCGCCATCATCAACGGAATGATGCCGATGATCATCTGAACGGCAGCGATGTTCTCGTTGGGAAACGCCGCCGCGACAGAGGCTACGATGGGGACGGGCACCAACATGCCCATAATGCACATGGCGGCAGCATAAATGCCCACCAGGTATTTGATCTTGGTTTTATCCATGATCCATCCTTACACTTAAAGAAAAGGGTCGGAGCGGCCAGATATCACCAGCGGCCGCCCCAAACACAGCACTATTAGTCGTTGAATCCGGTGAACACGGGCTCTCCGCTGTACACGAGCGCTTTCTCGACACCATCGAGCACGCGGCAGGCGCCAGACGCCATCGCCTCAAGTTCAAACTCACCGGGATAAGCCGACACGGGGGCGATCCAAGAGCAGCATTCCTCAATCGAGGCAACGAGCTCTTTGCTGTGGACCATGCCGCCTCCGAGCAAGATGCCGTCGACGTCGCCCTTCAGCACACAGGCCATCTCGCCAATCCACTTGCAGATTTGGTAAACCATCGCATCCCAGGCGCGAGCCGCGGCCTCATCGCCCGCGGCGGCGCGGTCGCACACCTCGATGGCATCGGACGTACCCAAAAGATCGACAAAACCGCCGGTCTTCATGCAATGGGCGCGAGCGACATCAAGGCCGTGTTCCGCGGTGTACTTCGCGACCTCGATCGCGGGGACCGAGCCACAGCGCGTCGGTGCCATGGGACCTTCGCCGCCGACGATGTCGTTGCCGTCGACCATCTTGCCCTTAAGGTGGGCAGAAATCGAAATGCCACCGCCGATATGACAGACAATAAAGTTGCATTCGTCATATGCACGACCGAGCTTTGCCGCGTGGCGAATGGCAGTCTCTTTGAGATTAAGGGCGTGCAGGTGCACGTTTCGATACACGCCCTTAATGCCTGTCATACGTGCGAGGTCGCACAGCTCGTCGGTATCGGGAGGATTCACCACAAAGGCGGGCTTGCCACATTTCACGGCAAATTCGTGGGCAATCTGGGGACCCAACTGCGCCGGGTGCTGAATGCCGTTCGCACCGACGCGGGCATGCTCGAGCATGACCTCATTGATGGCATACGTGCCGCCGGGCAGCGAAAGCAAGCCGCCGCCGCGACCGACAAATGCATCAAAGTCCTCGAGCTTCAGACCCGCCTCCCCCAGTGCTCCAAGAATCAGATCGCAGCGATACGGCATCTGAGCCGAAACCCCATCGAACTGGGCGAGGTCCTTCGCATCGTGCGCGACGTTCTTGCTGAGCTTGCACTCATCACCCTCAAAAACGCCCACCTTCGTGGAAGTGGAACCCGGGTTGATTACCAGGATGCGCCAGGGAGTCTTTTTATCGGACATACCTTAGGCCTCCTTAAGCGCCTGGGCGCGCACGCAGCTCATCACCACGTTGCCGACGATCTCGTCGACGGGCGCAGAGCGCGAGCAATCACACACGATCTTCTTGAAGCCCTGAAGCATGGGGCCGTAAGCATTGGCGCCAGTCAGGTTCTGGATGATCTTGACGCCGATATTGCCCACGTTGATATCGGGCCAGATGACCACATTGGCCTGTCCCGCAACAGCAGACTCGCGATGAACCTTCTTGGCCGCAACCTTGGGGTTAATCGCCGAATCAAACTGGAACTCGCCGTCGATGGCAAGGTCGGGACGGCGATCGTTGGCAATCTCGCGAGCGCGGCGTACTTTGTCGACGAGCTCGTTATCCATCGAGCCGTCAGTCGAATGCGAAAGCAGCGCGCAACGGATATCCCATCCGGTCAGCGAGCGCACCGTTTCGCTCGACGAAATCGCGACCGAGGCAAGCTCCTCGCTCGTGGGGTCAACGCAAACGGCGGAATCGCCAAAAGCCAAAAGGCCGCCTTCGCCGCCGTTCCAGTTGGGAATGTCGGCGATACCGCACGAGCTCACGATGTCCACCCCGTCGGCAAGGCCGACGATGGTCTGACCCGCCAGGATGATGTCGCCCGTGGCGTTATCGATGCCGGCGAACATTACGTCGACATCGCCGAGCACCTGCAAAATCAGGGCGCGCTCAAGCGGACGCGTCATACGGCGCGCGGCGCCCTTGGGCTTAAACTTGCAATCCGGATGCGAAAGGTAGCGCTCGCAGCAGGCAGCGTTCGCCTCCTCGTCGGTCACATCGACAATCTCGATGCCGTCAAGGGAGATACCACGCTCGTCGGCAAGCTCCTTGAGCTTACTGCCGTCGCCGACCAGCACGCATTCGGCAAGATGCTCGGCGGCGATCTTTGCGACCGCCTGCATCATGGTCTCGTTTTCGCCCTCGGGAAAAGCAACGCGCATAGGCTTGGCGGCAGCCTGCTCGCGCAGGGTCTGCATCAGGTCCATGGCAGCTACTCCATCTCTTCGGCAGTGCGCTCGATAAGCTCGCCGACGGTCTTCATGACCATAACCTCGCGAACGGGGACCTCGGCATCGAGCTCGTTCTCGATCATGGAGGTCAGTGCGATCATCTTCATCGAGCCCTTGCCCAGGGTCTCAAACGTCGTCTCGGGAGTCACATCGCCGTCATAGTTGTAAGCGGACTTGGCAAAATCGCAGATCTGCTGAGTGAGTTCTTCGTTCATGATGGTGCCTTTCTAAGATAAAAAGAGGGGTGGCCACGGCGGGCTGGAGACATGGATCCCGCCGTGGCCTAAGAGAGGAATCGAATTGTTAAAAGGGTGAAAGCCTAGTCGTCAAGCTCAAACGTGAGCTCTTTGTAACCCGGTCGGTCGATGACCTTGGCATGGACGCCAACGGTCTCGCCCGCCATGAGCTTGGCGCGGATCTCGGGGGCCTTCTTCTTGGTTATGCCGTAGATGACGTAGGTGTACTGAGAGCCCTCGTCGATATCGACGGCGCCGTAGGCGTACTTGCCATACTCCTTGAGGTAGGGCTTGTCGTTCTGCGGACCAGGCAGGGTAAAATCGATCAGATGGCCGTGACCGGAAACCTGAACCCAATCGGTCTTGTGGTAGCCGCAGGCATTGCAGGCAAGGTGGGGCGGAAACTCGACGGCTCCGCACTCGGGGCACTGACGTGCCCAATAGATGCCCTCTTCAAGACCCGTGTAGAACTTCTTGACCACGGGCTCCATATCTTTGAGTTGCATGAGAATACTCCTTATGGGAAATCGAAAACCGCGGTCGCTTAGGCGACGGTACGAAGGATCTGGCAGCGCACGTTCTGAGAACCGCCGAAACCGCGCAGGAAGGCCGTCTCGGGAACCTTCTTCATCTGGGTTGCACCGGCGACGCCACGCATTTGCTTAACGGCCTCGACGATATCAGCGATGCCGGATGCGCCATGAGCATGGCCGAAGTTGCAACGGCCACCGTGCGGGTTGATGGGCTTATCACCGTCAAAAGCGGTGCGGCCATCGATCGCATACTTCCAAGCCTCGCCGCGCGGAATATAGCCGCACTCCTCGGCCGAGACGATCTCGGAAGCCAGGAAGAAGTCATTGCACATGAACAGGTCGATCTCGTCGGGGCTCACGCCGGTAAGGTCGTAGACCTGCTTGGCGGCAAGCTCGGTAGCCCAGTGCTCATTGTGAAGCAGACCGGCCTCGACGGCAGAGGCGCCCGTGCCCAGAACCTCGATAGGTGCATACGGGACACCCATGGCCTTGGCCTTCTCCGTGGGCATCACGACAACAGCCGCGGCACCGTCGCACTTCTTCTCGAAGCCGGTAACGCGCAGGTACTGCGTAACGCGCGGGTTATACATGCTCTTGAGATACTCGTCGGCGGTATCGAACCCAGCTGCCTTCGCATCCTCCTCGACCGTGGTCTCATACCACGCAAGGGGATTCAGGACGGCGCCGCGGCGAAGGCTCTTGGTAAGGCCGTTCAGGGCGTCATCGATCTGATCGGCGGTAAGGTCGTACTGCATCGAATACTCGTTGATCCAGTTGTCGAACGACACGCCAAAGGCGCCATCGAGCGGGCGACCATACGCGCGGTCATAGATCTTATCGAGCGAGGGAATCATGACGTCGAGCGTAAAGTCCTGACGAATATGGGAGGGCATGTGCTCAACGGGAAGAGTCGAAGCCAAATCGCAGGCACCCGTAAGGACGACATCGTAGGCACCGGAGGCGACTGCCATCACGGCCTGCTCAAGGGCGACGTAGCCCGTGCAGCAAGCCTCGGAATGATGGACGGAACCCTTGGCGCGAACGCCGAACCAATCGGCAACCTGCATGTTGGGGGTAATGCAATCGCCAACAAGATACGGATTGGCGCTGCCGTGGTAGAAAAAGTCGATATCGCGGGGCTCAAGACCGGCATCGGCAATTGCCTCGAGGGCAGCATAGCCAAACGCCTCGCCCTCGCCAATGCCCTGGGTCTCGGGATGCTCCTCAAAATCCTTGAACGGGGTGCAGCCTACGCCTACAATCGAGACGCTGCGCATGTTCTTTCCGAGCGTAACCACTGAATATCACATCCTAATCATGTGAGGGTGTACGGAGTGATGGCGCAGTCCGGCCGCGAGCGAAGGTGAGAGAGCGCTCGCGGCTTTTCCGTGCCGTCACACGTTGAACTACTGCAGTGGTTCTTTTGAACGTAGCTTTAGTTTACGAGGGGCTTATTTGGTGTTGTGGGACAAAAAGCCGCTATGTGTCCCATCATTTGGTACACATAGCTTAATTTCGTTCCAAATAGCAGATAAATGACCGTGCTTAAAACCGATTCACAGGGTTGGAGCACTTTGAGTTCACTGCATGCGCAACCGTTCATCCCTAAAAAGCAGCCGCTCACCCGAGTGGCTTTTCAAAATCGGGGATACGTGGGTGCCAATGGCGCGAGGTATCGTCGACAAACAGCGGCGCATAGAACATGCGATTGAGCGCGGCGGCAACGGTGCGTGCCTCCAAATCAGGACGGACCTCGAGCCAGTACTGGATAAGGTTATGGTGGCCCGCGAGAGCAAAAGCCAGATACAGGTCAAGATCGGTCTCGTCAGAAAACGTTGAGCGCAGACGGTCGCGAAAATACCCATGCATGAAAATCGTAGCCTTATGCGTGAACACGGGGTCCCCGTTTTCGCTGTTAAGCGCCAAAACTTTCGAGCGATTAGCCTGGAGAATCTCCATGCGCTTGATCATCGTGGGCGTAGGGTCCAGCTGCGCATCGCCAAAACGAGCCTCCAGCGCAACATCATTGATGTCCTGCATATTCTGGAGCAGCTCATCTTCAAAACGTTTAACCACATCATCGACAGAGCGATAACAGCGATAGAACGTCGATTTGGAAGTATGGGCAAGGCGAAGTACCTCGGCCACCTTAATCGACTGCACCGGAGTTGCCGTCATAAGCTCAAAGACGGCATCCTCAATCCGTGAAGCGATATCGTTTTGAGCGTTCAGTGGCATAGCGGCCTCCCCTATTGTCGATTGGCTCCTATGCTACCCGAAAGGTGTGCTCCTTGAGGACGATACGAGGCATAGAGCGCGCCGCACAAGAGATGACGCAGCGACCGTATGTCACCGACGAAGTATTCCATCCGTCGGGCATACCGTCTTTGCGAGGGTCAATCGAAAACCCGACACCCTCAGCCTTGAGAATGGCCTCGATGCGCGTCCACGTCTGGCTCAGACGAAGATTGCGTTCTTGCATATTGGAGGCAGCGTTAATCCACGCGCGCTCGTCGTCGTTCGCCATACGCTCAACCGCAACGGGAGCAATCTCATCGATCGCCTCGATATCCACGCCGATAGGTCCTCCGCCCGACCGAGCAGCATCGGAAACAGCGAGGACGGCCACGCTTCCGCCGTGTGAAATGGAAATAGAGGGGGCCTCCCCATCCGCAAGCTCGATCTTGCCGAAAGCAGAACGCGCAAGCTGGGTGTCGTCGAAGACACCCAGGGCGTCGCGAAGAAGCAGACCCACGCCTGCAGCTTCCCTCCGAGACGCGATTGGGAGACCCCCGTTGGAGGCACGTAAGGCATAGCGTCCCGCGATTGATGCCATATCAACGGTCTCGCCAGGATCGATCGCAGAAACGTCAACGAGATGCACGGTTATGTTCAAAATGGTCAACCCCCACTCGATTGAGATGACAAGGCTAAACTGACGTTCAGAACCGCTCTTTCATGAATCGAGGTACCTTTTGCCGGCGATTTGGCGACCTATTTGGTGACCAAAACAAAACAGCTCAGAGGCTAAGCCTCTGAGCTGCGAACATTTGGTGGGCGTTAGAAGATTTGAACTTCTGACCTCTTCCGTGTCAGGGAAGCGCTCTCCCCCTGAGCTAAACGCCCAAATGGAGCGGACAACGGGGCTCGAACCCGCGACCCCAACCTTGGCAAGGTTGTGCTCTACCAACTGAGCCATGTCCGCTTACGAGGATTAATCTTACGTGATACCCGCATCCTATGCAAGAACTTTTTTTGAAAAGTTTTGCGACGCCCTCGCGAACCTCGCAAAGATATCAGCCACCACGGAAGGCGCAGGCAAACGCAAACTCGCCGCAAGAGGCCCCTACAACTCAGCGAGCATGATCCAGGCAGAACTGTCCTGCGCGAGCCTGCCGTCTGCAAGCGGTGATGAGGTGAGCAGGACCCTGCCCGCCGGCAGCTCCACGGGTGCTGCACCGAAGTTCGTCACACACGCCCAGCCGTTGTCGCGGCGATAGGCGATAACGCCGCCCTCAGCGCCCTCGGCACCATCCGCAAGGCCGGTGCGCCCGTCAAGATCGAGCCACGCAAGATCGTTAGCGCACCCGCGCAGCTTGCGCCGCAGCCAGAGGGCGTCACGATAGAGCGCAAGCATCGATGTCGGGTCCGCTTCTTCCCTATCGGCAGCGTAATCGGAAAACCATGCAGGCTGCGGCAGATGGGGCGCCGTATCGGCGTCCGCCGGCGAAAACCCAAACGATCCGCCCTGCGCGGGATCGTCCGCCGCCACCCACGGCAGGGGCACACGGCAGCCGTCGCGCCCCTTCTCGCGCTTCGGTCCGTGCGTATTGGTCGCAGTAGGATCTTCGAGTGCAGCCCACGGAATGTCAGCCACCTCAAAAAGGCCGAGCTCCTCACCCTGATACACGTATGCCGAGCCCGGAAGCGCCAGCTCGAGCAAAAGGGCCGCCCGCGCGCGGCGCTCGCCGAGTTCACGGTCCTCGTCATAAGACGACCCGTCGCGTAAGAGCCAGTCGAGCGCAATCTGGTGGTAGCGCGTCGCCTTGATCTGCGGCAGGGCATAGCGCGTCGCCACGCGCGGCACGTCGTGGTTGGAGAGCACCCAGGTCGAGGCGGAATCGGATTCTATAGCTGCCTTCAAGCCCTCCTCGATTGCAGCGTGCATGTCATCATAGGTCCAAGTGGCCTTGGCAAACTCAAAGTTGAATGTCTGGCCAAGCTCGCTGGGACGCGCGTAGAGATACTGGCGCTCGGGCAGCACCCACGCCTCGGCAACGGCGCTGCGTGGCGGATCATAGCGGTCGAACACGCGGCGCCACTCGCGATAGATCTCGTGGACCTCGTTGCGGTCCCACAGCGGATGGGTGCCGTCCTCAACCATGTCATCGCCCTCGGCGAGATGCCACCGGTCGAGGTCATCGCGGTTGAGATCCTTGGCGAGACCGTGCGCCACATCAATGCGAAAGCCATCGACGCCTCGATCGCTCCAAAACGCCAGGACGTCGCAAAAGAACGCATGAACCTCGGGGCACGACCAGTCAAAGTCCGGCTGCTCGGGCGTAAACATGTGCAGATACCACTGACCGTCCGCGACGCGCGTCCAGGCGGGGCCACCAAAGTTGGCATTCCAATTGGTGGGAGGCAGCTCGCCGTGCTCGCCGCGACCATCGCGGAAGATATAACGGGCGCGCTCGGGCGATCCGGGGCCGGCGGCAAGAGCGGCTTTGAACCAGGGGTGCTGGTTGGACGAATGGTTGGGCACGATGTCGACGATGACCTTGATGCCGTGCGCGTGAGCCGCAGCGATCATGTCATCGAAGTCGTCAAGCGAGCCGAGACGTGGGTCGACATCGCAGTAGTCCGCCACATCATAGCCGCCATCAACAAGAGGCGATGGGTAAAACGGGCTCAGCCAGATGGCCTCGATACCCAGCCGCTCAAGATAGTCCATCTGCTGGGTAATGCCCGCGATATCGCCCAGACCCGAACCAGTCGAATCCTTAAACGAGCGCGGGTAGATCTGATAGATCGCGGCATCGGACATCCATGAGCGCGAAGAAGACTTTTCTGTAGCCATGGGGCGTATCTCCCTTGCAACGAGGTTATGCGAGATGCCCACGATGATACGCCCAAAGCGGACATTCGCGGCAAACAACGCCACAGCCACGCCCCAAACGCTCGCTCCCTCTCGGGTTCGAGTCTCCTGGGACGAATCGATCGATCAGTGAAAAGAACGGAAGGCCCACTCCTCCGGCCACGACAGCGAGCGGGCTCCGGGTGCCCCAAGTTGCCGCGAAAGAGGAGGGAAGCGTACTTTATGTACGCGACCGACGATTGAGGGGCAAGATGGGGTGCCCGGGGCTCGCGCAGCGTCAACAAAAAACGCGGTTCGTTAGAACCGCGTAAGATAGTTGGAGCGGACAACGGGGCTCGAACCCGCGACCCCAACCTTGGCAAGGTTGTGCTCTACCAACTGAGCCATGTCCGCATATGTAAAACAAAACGGGCGCCGGAGCGCCCGGATGTTGCCTGGAGGCGAAGCCCGGATTCGAACCGGGGGTAAAGGCTTTGCAGGCCTCTGCCTTACCACTTGGCCACTTCGCCGAAAAAGGACCGCTAAGAACGGTCCGGAAATGCAATGGAGCGGACAACGGGGCTCGAACCCGCGACCCCAACCTTGGCAAGGTTGTGCTCTACCAACTGAGCCATGTCCGCTTGCGGGTTATTAATTTACGCGAGTTGTCCAAAAGACGCAAGTACTTTTTTCAAAAAAGTTGCCTGCCGCGTGTTCTTGGTAGCTAAACGCGCTAAAGCGATTGGCTAGGCACACGATTCCAGTGCTCCGCTAAACAGCTTCACCATCTGCACGCGCGTGCCGGTGCCGTCTGTGCGACGAGCAACCTCCACGTTATCGACGAGCATACGCATAAGCTTGATACCACGGCCACGTTCCTCAGATGCGACCGGTTCGCTCGCCCCATCGATAGAATAGCCGGCACCCCGATCAAGCACCTCAACCACAACGCGATCGCCATAGGCCTGAACCGTCAGGACGCACCCGATACCGCCCGCATGGTCATAGGCATTACCCAGCGCCTCCCCCGACGCCAACGCGACATCGTAGCGCTCGTCGCGGCGCAACGGAAGCGATTCAAGGAGTTCGGCGATGCGATGTCGATAGTATGGAAGATTCTCGATACCCTGTCGGACCTCGACGCTCTTACTCCAGCGAGGCAGCTCCCCCACCGGAATGGCGGGAATCGACTCACGCGCCGGACCCGCAACATGAAGGATGTCGACAAGTCGGGCAATCTCCAAAAAGCGAATGACCTCATCGGAGGCGTTAACGAGCGAAAGCAGGCCCTCTCGCCTCATGAGCTCTCTGGCACGTGTAAGCAAAAACGCCAAACCCGTCGAGTCGATAAAGCCCACGGCCTGGCAATTGATGACAACACGACGCACGCCCCGGTCGATCAGATTATCCAACCGTGGGCGCAGCACGGACACCGAGGCGATGTCGACATCACCCGGTGGCGTCAAAACCGCTATGTCATTCCACTCATTCATACGACCATGGTTCCCCAAAAGAGCTCGCTCGATGCATACGTATCTGTAACTGCGAAGATTTTGCCCGTCACGCGTCGAGGTCTACGATCGACCTCGTAAAAATTCAAGGGAAACCAGCGCGATGTCATCGTCCAGCGCCGACTCGGTAAAGCGGTCAAGCTCGCCCAAGACCTTCCCGCAGATTCCCGATACGCCCTCACCCGAGACAGAGAGCAGAAGGTCGCGAAGGCGCTGCTCGCCAAAGAAAGCACCCGAGCGATCACGTGCTTCGATTGTTCCGTCGGTATACATGAATAGCATGTCACCAGGAGCAAACGTAAACACGCCTGTCTCGTACACCATGCTCTCAAAGGCACCGATCACGCCCGATTGGCACCCAAGGAGCTCCACTTCTCCCCCTCGGGTTTCTCCGCCGCCAAGCGGCGTCGACGACGGTCTAATGACCATAGTGGGAGGATGTCCCGCAGAGCAATAGGTAGCGCGACCCGCTTTAAGATCGATCTTGGCGATAAACGCCGTCACAAACGTCTCGACCCTCGAAAAGCCCATGAGCATGCTATTGAGCGAGCGGGCCATGCGGGCGGGCCCAGCACCCTCCCAGGCATAGGCCGTCAGCGCCGTCTTGACGAGCGCTGACATCGACGCCGCCTCGATCCCTTTGCCGGATACATCGCCCAAAATCATTACGGCGCAATCGTCGGGAAGACGGACAAGCGTATAAAAGTCGCCGCCGACCAACGCCGAATTCGTTGCCGAAAGGTATACCGAATCAGTCGCGATACCCGGAACGTCACCAAGCGAATTTCTCATGCCAATCTGGAGGGTCTGAGCGATATGGCGCTCCTCGCGCTTTTGAGATTCGCCCTCGTAGATCAGTTCAAAGTCATGCGCCAAGTGCACCAAGTAGTCATATTCAAGGTCATCAATCGGCTCTTGACTACCGTCACGAAGCAGCAGCGCGCGCGTCGTCGGGCCTTTCGCAACAGAAGCAGGGACAATCGCGTCGTTGCTGTGCTTGCCATCGCCCTCAGAGCGCGGGCGCCCCGCCTCGATGCCGGTGTCGACGTAGAGACCCTGGCAAGGCAGACCATGCGCCCTAAGCCAGCCTCCCATAGGCATCGATTCATCAACGCGAGTTATACGGACGTGTT
>CABQHR010000034.1 GCA_902463875.1 uncultured Collinsella sp. | reverse complement strand
TCTCGCCGAAGCGCTGGCCGCCGAACTGGGCCTTGCCGCCCAGAGGCTGCTGGGTAACCAGGCTGTAAGGGCCGGTCGAACGGGCGTGGATCTTGTCGTCGACCATGTGGCCGAGCTTGAGGATGTAGGACGTACCCACGGTAATGGGCTCGCGGAACTCCTCGCCGGTGCGGCCGTCAAACAGACGGGTCTTGCCGCGCTCGTCAAGCTGGGTGACGAACTCGGGACGCATGTGATCGCCAAAGGCAGCGGTGGCCTTGTTGAGCATGTTCTTGTTGGCACGACGGATGACCTCGGCGATCTCGTCCTCCTTGGCGCCGTCGAAGACGGGCGTGGCGGTAAAGAACGGACCGGGGACGTACTTGTCGGAGTCGGCCTGCTCGGTATCCCAACCGCAGGCGGCAGCCCAGCCAAGGTGGCACTCGAGCAGCTGGCCGACGTTCATACGCGAAGGAACGCCCAGCGGGTTGAGAATGACGTCGATCGGGGTACCGTCAGCCATGTAGGGCATGTCCTCGACCGGCAGAACGTTACAGATAACACCCTTGTTGCCGTGGCGACCGGCGATCTTATCGCCCTGCTGGATCTTACGACGCTGGGCGACGTAGACGCGCACCTGCTCGTTGACGCCGGGGGCCAGGTCATCGCCGTTCTCGCGGCTAAAACGGACGACGTCGATGACGCGGCCGTAAGCGCCGTGAGGCATCTTAAGGGAGGTGTCACGGACGTCGTGGGCCTTGGCACCGAAGATGGCGCGCAGCAGGCGCTCCTCGGCGGTCAGAGCACTCTCGCCCTTAGGCGTGACCTTACCGACCAGAATGTCGCCAGGGCCGACCTCGGCGCCGATGCGGATGATGCCGTCCTCGTCGAGGTTGGCAAGCATGTCCTCGGAGAGGTTCGGGATCTCGCGGGTGATCTCCTCGGGGCCGAGCTTGGTGTCGCGGGCGTCGATCTCGTGACGGGTGATGTTAATGGTCGTCAGCAGGTCCTCGGCCACCAGGCGCTCGGACACGACGATGCCGTCCTCGTAGTTAAAGCCTTCCCACGGCATGTAGGCCACGGTGAGGTTCTGACCCAGTGCGAGCTCGCCGTGATCGGTCGAAGGACCGTCGGCCAGAGGTTCGCCCTGCTCAACGGTGTCACCGACGCGCACGAGCGGACGGTGGTTGATGCAGGTGGACTGGTTGGAGCGCTGGTACTTGGCCAGGTGATACTCGTCCATGCCGCCGGCATGCTTGACGATGATCTTGGCGGCGTCGGCAAAGATGACCTCGCCGGCGTTCTTGGCCAGGGTGACCTCACCGGAGTCCAGGGCGGCGCGACGCTCCATGCCGGTACCGACATAGGGAGCAGCCGGGTGAACCAGCGGCACGGCCTGACGCTGCATGTTAGCGCCCATCAGCGTACGCTTGGCGTCGTCGTGCTCCAGGAACGGGATCAGCGTGGCTGCGACGGAGAGCATCTGACGCGGCGAGACGTCCATGTAGTCGACGTCCTCGACGGGCACGTCGGCGGGAGCGCCGAAGGAGCCGTCGAAGTCGCGGGTACGGGCGATCACGGTGTGCGGACGGACGATCTTGCCCTCGGCATCGGTCGTGATGAACTCATTGGTCTTGGGATCGAGCGGCGTGTTAGCCGGCGCGATGACGTGCTTCTCTTCCTCGTCAGCGGTCATCCAGTCGATCTGGTCGGTGGCAACGCCGTTCTCGACGCGACGGAACGGGGCCTCGATGAAGCCGTACTCGTTGACGCGGGCGTAGAGGGCGAGCGAGCCGATCAGGCCGATGTTGGGGCCTTCGGGAGTCTCGATCGGGCACATGCGGCTGTAGTGCGAATTGTGAACGTCGCGGACGGCCGTCGGCACGTTGGTGCGGCGGCTGGAGCCGGACTTGTGGCCGGCAAGACCACCAGGGCCGAGTGCGGACAGACGGCGCTTGTGGGTCAGACCGGTCAGGGGGTTCGCCTGGTCCATGAACTGCGAGAGCTGCGAGGAACCGAAGAACTCCTTGATAGAGGCCACGATCGGGCGGATGTTGATGAGCGACTGCGGGGTGATCTCGTCGATGTCCTGGGAGCTCATGCGCTCACGGACGACGCGCTCCATACGGCTCATGCCGATACGGAACTGGTTGGCGACGAGCTCGCCGACGGTGCGGATGCGGCGGTTGCCAAAGTGGTCGATGTCGTCGACCTTGAAGCCCTGCTCGCCGGCAGCGAGGGACAGGAGGTAGCGCAGCGTCGCGACGATATCCTCGTCGGTAAGCACCGTGACCTCTTCCTCGGTGGTGAGGTTGAGCTTCTTGTTGACCTTGTAACGACCGACGCGGGCCAGGTCGTAGCGCTGCGGGTTAAAGAGCAGACCCTCGAGCAGGCTGCGGGAAGCGTCCACGGTGGGAGGCTCGCCCGGGCGCAGACGACGGTAGATCTCGATGAGGGCGTCCTCGCGGGTGAGGGCGGTGTCGCGCTCCAGGGTGCGCTTGATCACATCGGAGTTGCCGAGCAGCTCGATGATGTCGTCGTTGGTGACGGCGATGCCAAGGGCGCGCAGGAACATCGTGGCGCTCTGCTTGCGCTTACGGTCGATGGAGACCATGAGCTGGTCGCGCTTGTCGACCTCAAACTCAAGCCAGGCACCGCGGGACGGGATGATCTGGGCCTTGTAGATCTGCTTGCCCGAATCCATCTCGGAGCTGTAGTACACGCCCGGAGAGCGGACGAGCTGCGAGACGACGATACGCTCGGTACCGTTGATGATGAAGGTGCCCTGATCGGTCATCATGGGGAAGTCTCCCATGAAAACGAGCTGCTCCTTGATCTCGCCGGTCTCCTTGTTGGTGAGACGGACGTCGGTCAGAAGCGGAGCCTGATAGGTCATATCCTTCTCGCGGCACTCCTCGACGGTGTGCGCGGGGTCGCCGAACTGATGCTCGCCGAAGGTAACCTCGAGAACATGGTTCTGGCTCTGGATGGGGCTGGATTCCTTGAACGCCTCACGAAGGCCCTCGTCCTTAAAACGCTCAAAGGATTCCCTTTGAACAGAGATAAGGTTGGGGAGCTCCATGGCCTCCGGGATTTTCCCGAAGCTGACGCGCTTGCGCTCAGTGGCAGTGTATGCGTAGGTCACCAGGTTTTTCCTCCTTCACGGAAATGCTCGGTGGGTTGGCGAGGCATAGCTTCGCCAGTTATCGCAACCTAATAGTTTATCAGGTACCGACCGTTGGGCAAGAAAAGCCTTGACGCGATTGAGTTTTTGGAGTAGCAAAGTTTTTCGACAGAAAATGCGCAGGTAAATGCATGTATATCGAACACCTGTTCATATATTTTCTGTGAACAGAGAGCCGGCAATCGCAGCTCTTATAAAAAACGGGCGCGAACCGAGGTCCACGCCCGTAAATGTCGATGCCCGAAGGCTTACTTGCGCATCAATCCGCCGCGCTCGTCGATAGCGTCCCAGAAGGCATCGGCAAAGCGAGGGTCGCTTGCAGCCATGAGGGCGTTGGTGGCCATCCAGCCAGACGGGGTGCCAGTGTCGTAGCCCGAGAGCGGATCGATGACGACAGCGTACATGGCCTCGCGATCGAGCGAACGTGCCATGGCGTCGGTCAGCTGAATCTCGCCGCCCTTACCGGCCTGCTGATCGGCCAGCAGGTCCATGACCAGCGGACTCAGCAGGTAGCGACCGACGATGTACAGGTTGGACGGAGCCGCCTCGGGAGCGGGCTTCTCCACCAGGCCGCCGATGCGCCACACGGCACCCGGCTCGGCATCGGCAACGCCCTCGGCGCCCTCGAGCGAACCGACGCGCTCGCCGGCGATAACGCCGTAGCGGCTGACTTCCTCGGGCGAGCAAGCAGCGACGGCGATAACCGAAGCGCCACCGTGCTCCTTGGAAACGGCGAGCATCTTGTCGCAGATGTCGCGGTTAGGCACAACGTAGTCGCCCAGAAGAACCAGGAAGTTCTCCCCTGCCACGGCGTCGGCAGCAGAGCGGATAGCATGGCCGAGGCCCTTGGGCTCGTACTGATAACGGAAGTCGACCGGCATACCGCCCGCATGGGCAACGGCGTCGGCGTAAGCATCCTTGCCGCGCTCGCGCAGCAGGTTCTCGAGCGAGCGATCGGGCTGGAAGTAGCTCAGCAGCTCGGGCTTACCGGGAGAGGTAACGATGATGGCGTCGTCGACCTCCTCGGGGTCGAGTGCCTCCTCGACGACATACTGAATGACCGGCTTGTCGAGCACCGGCAACATCTCTTTGGGCGTGCACTTAGTGCCAGGCAGAAAACGCGTGCCAAGACCGGCGGCGGGGATGATTGCCTTCATGTTATTCAAGGATCCTTTCGCAGGCGCAGAATGCGCCCTATGCGTGCGGCACGGCGGCCGCAGACCAAATTGCGATACCGAAGTATCTTACCGCCGAAGACATACGTCGCCGTAAGGCAAACGCAATTCTTCAGCAGGTCAACGCAAATTATTGCCCGAATGGTGCAATTTTACGCCCCAGCGGTAACAAGATTGGCACGGCGAAGACAACGGTGTTCTGCGTGCCGAGCAATGGGAATGAGGGGCCAAAACAAAAAAGACGGGGCTCGCATAGCGAGTCCCGTCTGCAAAGAAATCTGGCAAGAAAGCCTGATTACTTGAGGGTGACAGCAGCGCCAGCAGCCTCGAGCTTCTCCTTGGCAGCCTCGGCGTCCTCCTTCTTGGCACCCTCGAGAACAGCCTTGGGAGCGCCCTCGACGACCTCCTTGGCCTCCTTCAGGCCAAGGTTGGTGAGCTCACGGACGGCCTTGATGACCTGGATCTTGTTGTCGCCGAAGCCCTCGAGCACGACGTCAAACTCGGTCTTCTCCTCGGCCTCAGCAGCGCCAGCAGCGGGAGCGGCGACAACAGCAGCAGGAGCAGCGGCGGAAACGCCGAAGGTGTCCTCGATAGCCTTGACGAGCTCGGAAGCCTCGAGAAGGGTCATTTCCTTAAGAGCATCGATGATCTCATCGGTGGTAAGCTTAGCCATTTCTAAGTCCTTTCGGTTTCCGTGTCTGTGCACGGAGATCAGTTAAAACACGGCGCGAATGCGCCAGGGGTGCGGCGTTGCCGCCGCGGGTGAAAACAGCGACTAGGCTGCCTTCTGCTCGGAGACCTGCTGGATCGAACGAGCGAGACCAGAGGAAACGCCGTTGACGCAGACAGCGATGTCGCGAGCGAAACCGGAGATGAGACCGGCGATCTGGCCGAGAAGCTGATCCTTGGTGGGCAGCTCGGCGATAGCCTTAACATCATCAGCGGAAACGGCCTTGCCGTCGGAGATACCGCCCTTGATCTCAAGGACGCCCTTGGACTTAGCGGAGAAGTCCTTAAGGGCCTTAGCGGCCTCGACCGGCTCGGTCTCGTAGAACACATAAGCGACGGGGCCGGCGAGGATCTCGTCGATCTCGGGCTGCTCCTGGTTCTTGAGAGCGATCTTGACCAGGTTGTTCTTGTAGACCTTCATCTCGGCGCCGCACTCGCGAAGCTGATGACGCAGCTCCTGAGCCTGCTTAACCGTCAGACCGTTGTAGTTGACGACAAACAGACCGGCGTTCTCGGCGATACGGGACTCGATCTCTGCAACCTTGTCGATTTTGTACTGCTGGGGCATGAATTACACCTCCTCGAATTCTTTCCGGGCACGGTCCGCCACAAGGACGTGACGGGGGCATGTCCAAAAAGAAAGCCCCCGCGCTGCATGAGCGACGGGGGCGAGAAGACATATCTACTCGACCACCTCGGCTGGCGGGATGTCCCATTAAGCTCGCGGGCGATGCCCGTTTGCACCGGCTGTCTCTGGCAGCGGATTCGTGCGTGAACCGAAAGTATTATGGCGGGGACCCCGGCGTCGGTCAACGGGCGCGAGGATTCGTCCACAAACCCTGCATACGCTCCGGTCCGAGGGGACGGGTCGAGATTTTCGCTCGGTCAAGTCCTGGCTCGCACGAAGAGCACATTAAGTGCTCTTCGGCTCGTGCGGAATCTACGAAAATCTCGACCCGTCCCCTCGGACCGGAGCTACGGTAACTTTGCTGCAAATCCTCGCGCCCGTTGAGCGGCGCACCCCACACATAACCCTTATGTCGGTGGGCTGATGGGTTGGGTCCCGTTGGACTACAAGGTTGAAACGAAGGTGGAGAGGCGGGTTAAGCCTTCGTCCAAGTCTTTGTCGGAGACGCAGTAGCTGAGGCGGACGTGGCCTTCGGTTCCGAAGCAGTTTCCGGGAACTAGGGCTACGTTTGCCTCTTTGATGGCTTTGATGCAGAAGTCTTCGCTGGTTAGGCCGAATTGTTTGATGCTCGGGAAGGCGTAGAAGGCTCCTGCGGGCTCTACTGCGTCGAGGCCCATGTTGTTGAGGGCTGTAAGAACTCGTTTGCGGCGGGCTCGGTAGACTTCGAGCATGGGGGTGGGGTCGACGGTGAGGGCTCGGGCTGCGGCGTCCATTTCGAAGGAGACGGCGCTCGACACCAAGTATTGGTGGGCCTTTGCGATCTCGGCGATCACCGGGGCCGAGGCTGCGAGCCAGCCCAGGCGCCAGCCCGTCATGGCCCAGGGCTTGGAGAAGCTCTCGATGACGACCGTCTGCTCGCGCAGTTCTGGGTGGCGGTGGGCGAAGCGCTCGTAGCCGTCAACGTAGACCAGGCGGTTGTAGACGTCGTCGCAGACTACGTAGATGCCCGCCTGCTCCGCTACGCGCGCCACGGCGTCGAGCGATGCCGCGTTGAGAATGCAGCCCGTGGGATTGTTGGGCGAGCAGATAACGATGGCCTTGGTCGCCGGGGTCACACAGGCGCGAAGCGCTTCCTCGTCAATCTGGAATTGCGCAGGCTCCGTATCCAAAAAGACCGCTTTGGCGTGATTGGCCACGACAATGCTCTCGTACAGGCCAAAGGCCGGCGTGGGGATAATAACCTCGTCGCCGGGGTTGAGCATAGCCATGAATGTTGCCGACAGGGCCTCGGTCGCGCCGTCGGTCAGGATGACCTCATCGGCGGAAAACGCCAGACCCGCGTCACCCATATATTCGGACAGTGCCTCGCGCAGGGCGGGGCGACCGTTGTTGGGCGGATAGTGCGTGTCGCCGCGGTCCAACGAAGCAGTCACCTCGGCGCTAACCACATCGGGCGTGGGAAAATCGGGCTCACCGAGCGCAAGCGCAATGCACCCCGGGTGCTGGGCGGCGAGCGCGTTAATCCGACGGATGCCGGAGGGCTTAAGCGTGGCAAGCGAGGTATTCATGGACAGACGCATGGCGTTCCTTTCGTAAGGGTTGCACTAGGATAGCGCGGCGGGGCGCCACCAGACGGTGTAACCTAAACGGAAACGAGCCGGAAAGGAGATGGCATGGAGACGACCGCGCGCGGCGATGTACCAAAAACGCTGCAAACCATTGCGTATATCAGCATTCCCAATAGCGCCGATCTTGAGTTTTTGCTTTGGGACCTGCAGGATGCCATCGCCGCCTATGCACAGCTTTCCGGCACTACACTCCCCCTCCCAGTCGACTTGAAGGCAAATGACGCCGGCAGCGTTGCCGATGGCATCGTGCTGGCCATTGAAGATGTGGCTGACGATGAGACGTTGACAGCTATCGAGCAGACGCTTGAGCGCTTTGGCGGTACGGGAACGCGCGTCTATGCCGCGATTCGAGCCGCACAAGAGGGCACTGAGCAGGCGCGTGGGGCCGCCGTTCGCCTGCACAAGGCATGTGAGCGCCATGACCAATTGTGGTGTGGCGGCGTTGCCATCTGCGCCGGCAGCGGCATTGCGGCGCTTCGTCGCTCCCCGCGCATGGGACTCTTGCGGCGACCGTTTTCGGAAGCGATGGATAAGCTTGTGGGCGCTGTGCGCATGGGCTGCTCCGTCAAGCATGCACAGCGACTTGGCGGTGGCAATGCCGCCAACGTCGACGCCGACGGCATGGTTTGCGCCGAGCCAGCCGTGCCCGCGCCGATCTGGCGAGGCGTTCTAAAACGTCTGGGCACCCACGCTCAAACAAAAATCTAAATTAAATAACGGCCCAGTCAACGGCTTCGTGCCAACGCTCAACAAGACGCTCCAGGCGCCAGGCGGCATTGGCGGGACTTGTCGAGGGCAGGACGATGGCAGGCAGCCCGGTGCGTTCTTGTAGATAGCGCTTGTAGAGCCGGCCAGCTGTACCACCGTTGCATATCACCTGCTCAATGGGAGCTGTGCCGGCAATGCGCTCGACATGCGCCGGAACGACGTTTTTGATGCTCGCGTCACTTGAGCCCTTGATGTCACAGCTCTCGATCACGTCCCACAGGGCCACACCGCCGTTGAGCAGCATAACCCGCTTGGCAGCAACCGAGGCGTCGAGCGTCGCGGGCTCGCCGCTCGCCAAAGAGTCTCCCTCGTTGGGCGGCACGGGCACACCGAGGCACGCGGCCATCACACGCCAAAAGCGATTCTGAGGGTTGCCGTAATAAAAGGCGTTGGCGCGCGAAAGCACCGAGGGAAACGATCCGAGCACCAAAACGCGCGAGCGTTCGTCAAACACGGGTTCAAACCCATGCTCAATATGTTGATAGCCCTCGTCGGACGCAGCCATGGCCTAGGCCCTCAACAGATAGCGCACCTCGTAGGGTGCAAGCTCAAGGGCACCCGCTAGCTCGACTGTAGGCGCGCCGTCGGCAAGTAGGTCGGCAAAAGAGCCGTTGAGCTCACCGGCTCCAAAGGTATAGGGCTCGTTCACGGCATTGACCGCCACGAGCACCGTCGCGTCGTCGCAGGCGCGCTCGAACAGCAGCTGCTTGTTCTGGATCACCACGTTGCGATAGGCACCATAGTTGAGAGCACGGGCCGCCGCATTGTCGGCCGAGCGAAGGTGCGCAAGCTGCGTGATGAACGCCGTCAGCTCGTTGGGCGCAGGCTCATCGAGCGCAGGGCGCAGCGCCCAGTCGCCATCGGGGCCGCCCTTTTCGCCAGCAATCCCCCACTCGCTGCCATAGTAGACACACGGAATGCCCGGCATGCCAAAGAGCATGCCATAGGCGGGACGCAGGCACGACTTGTCGGTGAGAATGCTCGCCAGGCGCGGCACGTCGTGGTTGTCGACAAACGACAGCAGGTGTTTGCCGCGGTAGATGCACCACGGATCGCCGCCAAACTGGCGATGCAGCGAATGGGCAATCTCGAACATGTTGACCGAGTTAAAGCTGGAGTACAGGCCCTTGTAGCACTCGTAGTTGGTGCAGGAGTCGAGCATCTCGTCGTTGACGATCTGGTTGTAGTCGCCGTGGAGTGTCTCGCCGATCAGGATAAAGTCGGGCTTGAGCTCGCGGGTAAAAGCGTGCAGGCGGCGCATAAAGTCGCGGTCGAGCATGTAGGCGACGTCTAGGCGCAGGCCATCGACACCAAAGACCTCGGCCCAGCGGCGCACGGATTCAAGCAGGTAATCAACCACGGCAGGATTTTGTAGGTTGAGCTTCACGAGCTCAAAATGGCCCTCCCAGCCCTCGTACCAAAAGCCGTCGCCGTAGCACGAGTCGCCGTCAAAGCTAATGTGGAACCAGTCCTTATAGGGCGAATCCCACTTGCGCTCCTGCACATCGCGGAAGGCCCAAAAGCCGCGACCGACGTGGTTGAAGACGGCATCGAGCACCACGCGGATGCCATGAGCGTGCAGTGTCTCGCACACGGCGGCAAAGTCGGCATCCCCACCCAGGCGACGGTCGATGTGGCGCAAGCTGCGCGTATCGTAGCCATGGCTGTCGGATTCAAGCGGCGGGTTGATGAGCACGGCACCGATGCCGAGTTCCTGCAGGTAGTCGACCCATTGGGCAATCTTCATGATGGGGGCATCGGGGTTGGCTGCAGCATCGACGGCTTGGGCAAGCTCATCCTCGGCAACGGGCGCGGCGTTTTCGCGCGGAGCATCGCAAAAGCCCAGCGGATAGATCTGATAGAACGTCGTCTCGTATGCCCACATAGCAACCTCCCGGTAAGCTCAACACAACGACATCCATTGTATGCCCGCCGCGCATCCCCTCCCCCAAAATTAGTTGCGGTGGAATAGTTCCTGCTTGGGCCTTCAAATGCCTTAAACAGGAACTATTCCACCGCAACTGATGAGGGAACGTGATTAGGCGACAAGCTTTGCGCGACGGATGGCTGGAAACAGCACGGTGATGGCGAGGATCTTGCCAAATAAATGGTACTGCCGAGATTGCCGCTGAGCGAATAGAGGGGTGTCCGCACGGGCGGCTACCCTATGATAAAGGCGGTATATTCCCGCACCTGATCTACTAAAGGTAGTTGAACGATGGCAGACATTAAAATCAAGATCGTCAGCAATCCATATCAAGAAATTGTCCGGTTCTTCCGATGGGATAACGGCTGGCAAGAAATAACAACCTCCACAAATCCCAACAGCGCGCTCCATAGCACGAAAATCGTTAAAGGATTCTTCCCCTTTAAGGCCGAAGAGATCATCGACATCCTCGCCAAAGAGTTTGGCGGTGGCGACAAAATTGAATTGCATTTTGAAGGAGCAGACGACGAATGGCAGGAGTTGCTCGCCATCTGCACCGAAGGGCCACGTGCCAACATATACGAGGTCATACGAGACGAGCGCTATCTATCAAACGCCCGTGACGTCTTGCCGGAAATTGTCGAAGTCTTCAGAGAAATCCAGGGGCTTGTAGACGAAGCAGTCTCCGAGCGAACAAAAGTCTCTGAGCAAATTAGGAAGTTCACCGATGTCTCGAGCGACATCATCCCGCTGTGTGTGCTCGGCAGCTATAGTGCAGGCAAATCGACGCTCATCAACGCCCTCATTGGCATGGAGATCCTTCCCAGCGGCGACGAGCCTGTAACGGCCCGCATATTTCAAATCAAACGTTCAAAAGACCGAGATCGCGCGATGGTTCAATTCTCCTGTGGCAACAGGCGATTCTTGCTGCGCTTTGACCTTGATGGCCTCATGGAAAACAAAGAGCTTGTGGGGGAGCCCCTATACGACAAGATCGCGGCCAAAGTCGCCGACTCCATGCCCGGCATGGCCTCCCACATGAACAGTGCCCTCAAGGTTCTTAACTCATACCATGCCGATGAAGACAACCGGACCATCTCCGATCTGATCAGAATCGAAGTCCCCTTTAGCGATACCGACCCGTGGCCCCATGACAGGGAGTTTGTCATCTTTGACACCCCGGGCTCAAACTCCGACTCCAACGCCGATCACGCCCGAGTGCTCAAACAGGCAATGGAGGGCCTCTCGAATGGCCTTCCCATTTTCGTTGCGGAGTACAGCTCGCTCGACACGAAGGACAACAAGAACCTCTCTAACGAAATAGAGCAGATTCCCGCAATTGACGAGCGTTTTACCATGATTGTGGTTAACAAGGCCGATTCCGCCGACCTTCCCAAAGGCGGGTTCGACGACGAACGAGTCTCGGACATCATGCGTCAGTCCATTCCATCCAGCCTCTATGGTCAAGGTATCTACTTTGTTTCTTCCATCCTCGGCCTAGGCTCAAAGAACTCCAGCGAGTTTATAAGCGACAACTATGCCGAAAAATTCGAAGACCAGCAGCGTAAATACACCGATCCAACAAGCCGCTTCTACAAAACGCTCTACCGCTACGACATCCTTCCGGGACAGATTTCGCGCAGAACCAACCGCGAATCCGAAGCTTGCAAGGACCTCCTTCTTGCCAACAGCGGACTCTTTTGTATCGAAAATGAAATACGGCTGTTTGCCGAGCGGTACTCTGCCTACAACAAATGCAGCAGGTCGGAATCGCTCCTACAAGAAATTGTCTGCATAACCGAAGAAGAAATTGCCGATAAGAAAACCGACCTCGAACAAAAGAAAGCACAGCGAGAAGCCGAGCTCGAAGAGGATAAGCGCAATCTCATCAACCAACTCGAAGACTGCAGAGAGCATGCAAGGCTGGACTCCTCGGCCAGCTATGCCGGCGCCATCGACAGGAACGTTTCCGCCGAGCAGTGGAAAACCAACCTTGAGACGCTTCAGGCGCGTCAAGGCGTCATTACCGAAGACAAGCGAGAGCGCCTCGGATACTCA
>CABQHR010000033.1 GCA_902463875.1 uncultured Collinsella sp. | reverse complement strand
AGTAGCCCGACTCCTCCAGGTCAAACAGCTTGCCCATGTGCTCGGACGTGTCGTACTTCCACGTGGTGGACTGGTAGATGGGCACCTGGCGCGGCTCCGCATCGCCCGGATGATAGCCGCCCTGAACGCACGTGGTACCGATAGTCTGCTCGCACATATCCAACTCCCTTACTTGGGTTTTGTTTTTATCCGGTTCACGATACCGCTACCCCGTACCCCTCTCAACCCATCCCGCCGATAGGTTATGGGACAAATTAATCAGGTTTATTTGTCCCAAATCTTAAGAAAGTGTTCGATGGCGAAAAACAACGAGATATGCACTGCGGTCTCGATAAGCGAATGCGCCGGCAAGGGTACCATAGGCGGGTACACCGCAATCGAGGAGACAACGATGAAGCAGATCGATACCACCCAGCTCAACACTGCCACCTGCCAGGCTCAGGCTGCCGAATACCACGCCCGCGGCTTTAACTGCGCACAAGCCGTTGCTTGCACTCTTGCGCCCGCCGTCGGACTCGACCCCGAGACCGCGTTTACCCTCACCGAGGGCTTTGGCGCCGGCATGGGCGGCATGACCGAAACCTGCGGCGCCATCTCGGGCGCCGTGGCCATCATGGGCTTTGTAATGAGCGACGGTATGGAAAACCCCAAGACCAAGGGCCAGACCTACAAGCTGTCGCGCGAGATTGCCAAGCGCTTTGGCGAGAAGAACACCACGACCGTCTGCGGCACGCTCAAAGGCGTCGGATCGGACCAGGGTCCGCTCCGCAGCTGCCCCGGCTGCATCGACGACGCCGTCGACATCGCCTGCGATGTGCTAAAGCAGCTCGCCGAGTAAACGGCGACAACATAAAACGACGGCCGGCGCGCTTGGGATTCATCCAAAAGCACGCCGGCCGTCGTCGTTAGAACTCGGCAAATTCGGGAGCGCCGACCTCAATCTCCTCACGCCCCGCCATAAGCTCGCGCATCTTAACGCAAAACGGCTCCTGCTCCCCCGCCTTAAACACCAAATGAATCGTCACGGCATCCGCGTAATCGGTATCCGAAACCTTGGCATCCGAATCCTGGGCCAAACGAAGCACTTGCTCATACTGTGGATAGGCCACACGCACATCAACCAGCACGACGCTCGTCATCTCAACGATCTGCCCGGCTTCCTGAGCCGCAGCCACCGCCGTCTGCGTCGCCGCGGTATAGGCGCGCACCAAACCACCAGGCCCCAACAGCGTGCCACCAAAATAGCGTGTCACTACGCAGCAAACATTTTTGAGCCCCGCACCGCGCAGCACCTCGAGCGTCGGCATACCACTCGTGCGGCTCGGTTCACCATCATCGCTCTGGCGCTCGCGTCCATCGACCAAAATCCACGCGGGAACATTGTGTCGAGCGTCATAATGACGCTTGCGAACCATCTCGATAAAGGCATTCGCCTCGTCCTCGGACTCAATATGGACCAGCTGGGCAATAAACCGGCTCTTGCGGTCCACAAACTCGCCCGAAACCTCAATATTCGATTGCAGAGTAAAATAGCTGTCCAACAAAGCCCCTCAACAAAATAAAGCGCAGCAACAAACAGCCTCAATAATACGATAACCCTAGTAAAAAGAATGGCAACGCCGATGATTCCGTCAACGAAAGCGAGAACCCGTCAGCGCAAGCAAGGTGCCTTGAAAGCCGAGGGCATTGACCTTATGGTCATGCCCGAAGGTTTGAAAGGCAGATTGCCGCGCTGACGGGTTCGCAGCGTCAACAAAGTGCCGAGTGGGCCGATAAGCCGGGTTCTGTCGTGAACGGTCATTTATCTTGTCTGCACGTTACCGTGCAGCTCCACGCACGCTACCCGAACGCGGACCGGGCCGGCCCATAGCGTTCCTATTCGCGCTTGCTCCGGATGGGGCTTGCCAAGCCGCCATGTTGCCACGACGCTGGTGGTCTCTTACACCACCGTTTCAGCTTTTCCCTTTACGCCTTGCGGCGCAGGTGGGAGTCTTCTTTTCTGCGGCGCTTTCCGTCGGATCACTCCGCCCGGCCGTTAGCCGGCATCCAGCCCTCTGGAGCCCGGACTTTCCTCACGCGTACTGCAAGCAGCACATCGCGCGACCGTCTGGCCCACTCAGCAGTGCAAGAGTGTAACACACCGTTACCGCAGGCAATGGCACAACGCAAACGCTCGACACGATAAACCAAGAACCGCCATGCGTTACAATGATCCTGTCGATGGGCAACGTCGTCAGTCGAGACGCGACCGCGCTCCGCACCCCTGCGTCTACTCGGTGCGTTCCCGCCTCCTCCCCGAGGCGGGATGTCGGCATTTTTTCATGCACCGACAACCAAATAGCCTGTGAACAGCACGGGCAGTATCGTGCACGGACGACATTGCACATCTCGGCGCCAAATGCAAAAAGGGACCCGTCCATTACGGACGGATCCCTTAAAACAAGTGATCGTCAAACCGATTTACTCGGCGTCGGTCTCCTCGTCCTTCTTCTCGGAAGGCAGCGGGGTAACCTCGATCTCGACGCCCAGAGTCTCAGCAGCAGACTTCATGGACAGGGAGATACGACGACGGTCGAGGTCGATCTCCATGACCTTGACCTGAACCTTGTCGCCAACGTGGGTGACCTGAGAAGGCTGGTCCACGTGCTTGTTGGCCATCTCGGAGATGTGCACCAGGCCCTCGATGCCCTCGCCCAGGTCGACGAAAGCGCCGAACGGGACAAGCTTGGTCACAGTGCCCTCGACGATAGCGCCGACGGGGTACTTCTTGACCAGTGCGCGCCACGGATCCTCGGTGGTCTGCTTGAGACCCAGGGAGATGCGCTCGCGGTTGAGGTCGACGTCGAGAACCTCGACCTCGACCTCCTGGCCGACCTTGACAACCTCGGAAGGATGATTGACGTGGTTCCAGGAGAGCTCGGAGATGTGGATGAGGCCGTCGATGCCGCCGAGGTCGACGAAGGCGCCGAAGTCGACGATGGAGGAAACGGTGCCCTGGAGACGCATGCCAGACTTGAGCTTAGACAGGATCTCGGAGCGCTCAGCCTTGCGGGACTCCTCGAGCACGACGCGACGGGAGAGGACGACGTTGTTGCGGTTGCGGTCCATCTCGATGACGCGGGCCTCGATACGGGTGCCCATGTAGGAGGTGAGGTCCTTGACGCGACGGAGGTCGACGAGGGAGGCGGGCAGGAAGCCACGCAGGCCGATGTCGAGAATCAGGCCGCCCTTGACAACCTCGATAACCTCGCCCTCGACGTTCTCGCCGGAGTTGAACTTCTCCTCGATGCGGTTCCAAGCGCGCTCGTACTCGGCACGCTTCTTGGACAGGACCAGACGACCGTCCTTGTCCTCCTTCTGGAGAACCAGAGCCTCGATGGGATCACCGAGTGCAACGATGTCTGCAGGGTTAGCGTCCTTGCGGATGGACAGCTCGCGGACCGGGATAACGCCCTCGGACTTGAATCCGATGTCAACGAGCACCTCGTCATGCTCGATCTTAACGACAGTGCCGTTAACGAGATCGCCCTCATCAAAGTCGGTAATCGTACCGTCGATGAGGTTGTTCATCTCCTCCTCGTTGACATCGTCAAGAGAGAAAATGGACGAGTTCTGAATCTCACTCAAAGGTGGACCCCTTTCGAACTACGGGGCCCCGATTGCTAGGACCTACAGAAGGGTGCGACAAGCACACAACGTTTAGGAACACTCGGGAGCCGACAGATACTAATGTGATGCTTATGCAATCACGTTCGTATAGGTTACGGGGAAATGAGTTCGATTTCAAGCGTGAACTGCGATTTTTTACGCGTGTGGAGACTTTTTCGCAATCTTGTGGACGACCGTCTCCGTAAGTTGACGATAGGCCGTTAGGTATACGGCTTTGGGGTAAAGTATCCGGAACCAACGATTCTGGAACGATTTTTCGAGAAAGGTGCCCGCGTGCTCAAAGCAGTCGTTTTCGATATGGACGAAACGCTTCTTAGCATCAACCTCAATGCGTTCATCCTTCGCTATTTTAAGGATGTCTCGTCGATGCTCGCGGACATCGGACGTCGCAGCCGCGGTGGCACGATGGCGCGCCTCGGCACCATCCTGGTCGACCTCAACGCCAATCGCCGCAGCGGCACGGACAATCGCACCAATCTTGAGTTCTACCAAGAAGAGGTTGAGCGTCGGTGCGGCATCTGCCTCTCCGATCCCCTCATCTACGAGGCGTTTACCTACTACGACCGCGAAGTTCTTCCCCACAAGAATGACGACGTCATCAACGCCCATGCTATGCCGGGCGCACACGCCGCACTTCAGGCCGTGCAGGACGCGGGGCTGCGTTGCGCGCTCTTTACCAACCCCAGCTTTCCGCAGGGGGCCATCGAGTGCCGCATGGGTTGGGGCGACCTGGCCGACGCGCCCTTCGAGCTCGTGACGCACATGGGAAACGCCACCCGCTGCAAGCCCGACGCCACCTACTATCTCGAGCAGCTTCAGGTGATGGGACTCGAGCCACACGAGGTCCTTATGGTGGGCAACGATCCCAAGCGCGACTTCCCTAGCCCCGCCTGCGGCATTCAAACCGCCTATGTGGGCCAAGGCAAACCAAGCCGAGCCACCTGGCGCGGAACCGTGGAAGATTTCGCCCGCGATTTCAACGCCGTAATCGAAGCCTTCTACGAGCACCAAGTAGCCGACGAACTATCCTAACAGACTCGAGTCTTGCCGATCATGATGTTGAGGATCTCGACGTCGGTGTCCTTCATGCCCACGCGCCCCACATAGCCCATGCTGGCGATGGTCTCCTCGACGGTATCCTGGATCAGGCCCTCGCCGGCACGGAAGCCGCGACCCTGCATGGCCATATCATGTCCCAGAATCGCCGCATCGACGGCAGCCGAAATCTTGGCGGCACAGCTCGCCTTGGCGCCATCGCACACGATGCCGCCAACGTTACCGAGCGTGTTCGAAACCGTCGCGCCAATCTGCTCGCGCGTGCCACCGCACAGCCAGGTAATCGCAGCGCCCGCGCCGCACGCGGCGCAGATAGCACCGCAAAACGCCGAGAGCGCACCAATATAGCTCTTGATATGCACGGCGATAAGATCGGACAGCATCACGGCGCGCACCAGGCGCTCGTGGTCGCAGCGCAGGTATTCGGCATACTCCATGACGGGCAAGGCGCAGGTAATGCCCTGATTGCCCGAGCCGCACACAATAGCGACCGGCAGCGCGCAGCCGTTCATGCGAGCGTCGGACCCGGCGGCCGCACGGGCACGGGCCCGGCAGGCGACGTCATCGGCACGAGCGCCCAGCAGCGTACGGCCCACCTCGGCGCCCCAAGCGTGCGCGAGGCCCTCGGCACTGATCGCGCCGTTCAGCTCAATCTGACGCTCAACGGCAGCGCGGGCGCCCTCAATGTCGCCGTCCTCGATAAAGTCGATGATGGACTCAATCGACATGGGCGTGTCGGCCTTATCCGCCGCCCGCTCGGCCACCACGCGCTCGGCGCAGGCGGCACACTCCCCCGCCGACTTGCCGCACACCGGAATACCGTCGAGCGTATGGCACGTGACATTGGTGTGGTGATCGGTAATCTCGACGACCGCGGTATGGCCCCCGGCCGTGGCGGTCACCTTGATGTAGAGGTTGGGCACACCCTCGACAAGCGACACATCGCAGTAACCGGCATCGGCGAGGAGCTCGGTCACGCGAGCACGATCTTCGTCGTTAACGCTCTCGAGCACCTCGAGCGCGCTCTTGGCGTCACCGCCCACGGCACCCAGCACGGCCGCAGCTTCAATACCGTGCATACCGCCCGAGTTGGGCACGGTCACGCTCTTAACGTTCTTGATGATGTTGCCCGAGCAGGCAACGTCCATATGATCGGGTTCGCAGCCGAGCGTCTGGCTCGCCAATGCCGCTGCATAGGCAACGGCAATAGGCTCGGTGCAGCCGAGCGCACAGACAAGCTCGCGGTTCAAAACATCGCAAAACGCGGCATCACGAAGGGAATCGGTAGGCATAGGTATCTCCTGCTTGCATAACGGGCGGGGCTCTCGAAAATAATTAGCCCTTTTATTTGATAACAATGCATCAAAAACCGCAACCATGGTTCCGGCGGACGGCGCTCAAGCACAAACTGGCGGCATTCATTCATGAAAAGCAGGTCTTGTTGCCTGCTAAAGCGTTTGACCAAAAAACGCCCGAGCGTTTACACAAAAGTCGCGCTATCATGCAGTCGAACGCGGTAAACACATTTAGCATTTGCGCCGCACAGACCAGAGAGGAACCATCCATGAAGATCGGTATCGGTAACGACCACGCCGCCGTCGAGCTCAAGAACATCATTTCCGAGCACCTGAAGGAGCGCGGCTGCGAGGTCGTGAACTTTGGCACCGACACCTCCGAGAGCTTTGACTACCCCATCGCCGGCTACAAGGTGGGTAAGGCCGTTGCCAACGGCGACGTCGACCTGGGTATCCTGATCTGCGGCACCGGCGTCGGGATTAGCCTGGCCGCCAATAAGGTCGAGGGCGTTCGCGCTGTCGTGTGCTCCGAGCCCTTCAGTGCCAAGCTCTCCCGTATGCACAACAACACCAACGTGCTCGCCTTTGGCGCCCGCGTCGTGGGTTCCGAGCTCGCCAAGATGATCGTCGACGAGTGGCTCGACGCCGAGTTTGAGGGAGGCCGTCACGAGCGTCGCGTCAACCTCCTCAACGAGATCGACCAGACCCGCGGCCTTAAGATCGTCGACGAAGCCTAAAGATTCACAAAGCCATACGCTAACGCCAGCCCCCGTCCGGAAGAAACATCCGGACGGGGGCTCTTTAGTAGATTTGTGGGCGTTTATCAAAATCTACTGGAATAAAAAGGGCGCCGCGGATGGAGTTCCGCGACGCCCAAGCCACACGCTAACAGCTTTAAGGAGTCAAAGCTGGTTTAGCCAAAGAAGCGCTTGATCTCGATCTCGGCGTTCTCCAGGCAGTCGGAGCCGTGAATCACGTTGGCGTTGACATCGACGGCGAAGTCACCGCGGATGGTGCCAGGAGCAGCATCAAGCGGGTTGGTGGCGCCCATAAGGGTGCGCATCTTGGAGACGGCGGAAAGACCGGAAACAACCATCTTGACGACCGGACCGCTCGTCATAAAGTCGCACAGACCGCCAAAGAAGGGTTTGTCGGCCAGATGGGCGTAGTGCTCCTCGACGGTAGCGCGCTCGAGCGTGGTCATCTCCATGCGCTCGATGACAAGGCCGCTGCGCTCAATGCGAGCAACGATCTCGCCGATCTTGCGATCGCGCACAGCGTCGGGCTTAATCATGATGAAGGTCTTCTCGATAGCCATAAGGTAGCCTTTCAAGTAGGTTCGCGCGTGCCCAAGTCCCATTCCGGCACCCGCCTGGACTGCATCGTAACAGAGTTCTAGCTGCAGTTAAACAAAAAGCCGTTTATTGAAGCGTTATTATTAATTGAAGCGCTCCATATGTGTCACTTCTGTTCCGAAGCCCGACTAGAGTACCATCCGACCGCCCATCAACCGCATCGAACAGATCAGACGGTCGGTTGCCACCCGCAAACGTATCCCCTTCACAACCTGCCCAAAGGTCCTACAAAAGTTCTCGACAAGCTCCTTCCTTCCCTATAACAAAAAGGGCACCCACCGTAGCGAGCACCCGTAAAGGCAAGATATGATGAACGCACCAGACAGACGCATCCTATAAGCTAGTTAGCTCCGTGGCCCATCTCGACGACCTTGGTCAACGAGCCAAACACACCTTCGTCGGCAACGAGTTGTGCCTCGGCACGCTGCAGCTGCACGGCAACAGCGGCAGGGGCGGTACCGCCCTCGGTCGTGCGCGCGGCGACAATCGACGGGATATCGAGCGCCTCGGTAATATCGCGCTCAAAGAGCGGGCTTGCCTCCTGGAACACCTCAAACGGCAGGTCCTCAAGATTGCAGCCGCGCTTCTCACACATCAGGACCAGATGGCCCACCACGGCATGCGCCTCACGGAACGGCAGGCCACGCTTGGCCAGGTAATCGGCAACATCGGTGGCGGCAAGATGACCCACACCGCACTCGCGCGCCATGGCATCCTCGTTGACGGTCCAAGTCGAAATCATACCGGCCATAACCGACAGGCACTGCATGAGCGTGTGGGCGGTATCGAGCGCGCCCTCCTTGTCCTCCTGCAAGTCCTTGTTATAGGCCAGCGGCAGGCCCTTCATGGTCACAAGCAGCTGCACCAGGTTGCCATACACACGGCCGCTCTTGCCGCGGATAAGCTCGGCAAAGTCGGGGTTCTTCTTCTGCGGCATGATGGACGAGCCGGTGGAGTACGAGTCGGAAAGCGTAATAAAGCCAAACTCGGAGCTCGACCACAACACGATCTCCTCGGAAAGACGCGACAGGTGCATGGCCATGACGGAGCCGGCGTAATGCAGATCGAGCAGGAAATCACGGTCGGAAACCGCATCGAGCGAGTTGGGAATCACACCCGCAAAGCCAAGCTCGGCAGCCGTCATCTGGCGATCGAGCGGATAGCTCGTACCGGCAAGCGCGGCAGCACCCAGCGGGCAGTTGTCGGCGGCATCAAAGGCGGCCTTCAGGCGCGTAAAGTCGCGCGCGAACATCCAGGAATACGCCAGCAGATGATGTGACAGCAGCACGGGCTGAGCATGCTGCATGTGCGTATAACCCGGCAGAATCACCTTGTCGTACTTCTTGGCCGCATCCACCAGCACATGGCGCAACTCAAGATTGGCCTCCATGAGCTCCTTGGCCAGCGCCTTGACGCCCAGGCGCGTATCGGTCGCCACCTGGTCGTTGCGCGAACGCCCGGTATGCAAGCGTTTACCGGCCTCGCCAATGCGACGCGTCAGCTCGCTCTCGATGGACATATGAATGTCCTCATCGTTGATATCGAAGGTGAAGTTGCCGGCATCGATATCCTGTTCGATTCCGGTCAGGCCCTCAGCAATCGCCTGCTCGTCCTCGGCGCTGATGATGCCCTGGGCCGCCAGCATCTTGGCATGCGCCTTAGAACCGGCGATATCCTGCTTATAGAGATGTTTGTCGACCGGCAGCGACGCGCCAAACTCCTGCGTGACCTCGGCCACTCCCGCCTCAAAACGACCGCCCCAAAGAGCCATGGAACCGTCCCCTTTCATCAAATCCCAAAACAAGCGCCCAAAGCAATGCGCCCTGTCGCTAAAGCGATTTCTCAACCGCTAGTTTTGCATATTCCCCACCATGTGCGAAGCCATATAGCTAATTTGCAAAGAAGTGACGCGCCATGCACTTGGCGCCCAACGTCTCCCTCCGGATGTTGCCCTGCGAACCATCGATCCAGGCCTTCAGGCTCATAGGGACGTCCTCGACCCTTGCAGCATCGAACTCGGGCGCGAGGGCAAGTAAAGCATGCGCGATAGCATTGAACATAATGGATACTCCTCATATATATAGGCACAGAGCCGCCAAATTGATAGAAGGAGCCCCGCCGGACAACCCCGGCGGGGCTCGGACTCAGCCGCAGATGCGACGTCATATATGCGGGCGGAACGTAGGGGCCACCGATGTTAAGAAGTGTCAGCAAGCATAACGAAAGGTAGGGACCCCGTGCGCCCGTTATGTATCACGCGGATGGGCCGCGCGGATACCAAGGAAAGAGCCCTTAAGCCTGGGCGGCAGCAGAGCTGGGGCCCTGGACCTTAGCCCACGTCTTGAGCGACAGCGTATCGATCTCGATAAAGCCGGCGCTGGCCTTCTCGTCAAACGTGGTGTCGCGGTCGTAGGTAGCCAGACCGTAGTCGTAGAGGCTGAAGGGGCTCTTGCGGCCGACGACATGGCAGTTGCCCTTAAAGAACTTCAGACGGACAGTGCCGGTCACGAACTTCTGGGTATCGGCCATAAAGGCATCGAGCGCGTTTTTGAGCGGGCTGTACCACTGGCCGTTGTACACGGCGGTGGCCCAATCCTGCTCGAGCTTGATCTTGGTCTTGAGCAGGTCGCCCTCGACGCAGATGTCCTCGAGCGCCTTGTGGGCGGTGATGAGCGTCAGGGCGCCGGGAACCTCGTAGCACTCGCGGCTCTTAAGGCCCACCAGGCGATCCTCGACCAGATCGAGACGGCCAAAGCCATTGTCGCCGGAGATCTTGTTGAGGGCGATGACGATCTCGGAGAGCTTCATCTTCTTGCCGTCGACGGCGACAGGCTTGCCGGCCTCAAACTCAATCTCGGTGTAGGTCGGAGTGTCCGGCGTGTCCTCGGGGTTCTTGGTCATAACCCAAGCGTCGTCGAGCGGCTCGTTCCAGGGATCCTCCAGGTGGCCGCACTCAATGGCACGACCCCACAGGTTGTCGTCGATGGAGTAGGGGTTGTCGTTGGCACCCTCGGGAACCGGCACGTTGTGGGCGTGAGCATAGGCGACCTCGTCGGGACGGCACTTAAGATCCCACTCGCGAACCGGGGCGATAACCTTAAGCTCGGGGTCGAGGGCCTTGACGGCAGCCTCAAAACGAACCTGGTCGTTACCCTTGCCGGTGCAGCCGTGAGCGACGTAGGTCGCGCCAAACTCGTGAGCGACCTCGACAAGCTTCTTGGCGAGCAACGGGCGGGACAGGGCGGAGAGCAGCGGATACTTGTTCTCGTACATAGAGTTTGCGGCGATAGCCTTAGTCAGGAACTCATCGGAGAACTCGTCGCGCAGATCGAGCACCTGGCAATCCAGAACGCCCAGGTCGAGCGCCTTCTGCTTCTTGGCATCCAGGCCGGTCTCCTCCTGGCCCACATTGCCGCAGACACAAACGACATCGAGATTCTTCTCGTCCTGGAGCCACTTGACACATACGGATGTATCAAGACCACCGGAATATGCGAGAACGACTTTTTCCTTGCTCATGGCTGTTTCCTTTCGCCCTTGGTAGCTAGTTAGAACATCGGTCAGTTGCAAGTCATTTCGAGGTCAAAAAACCGTGCAATATCAGGTTAAATAGCAAAAAGCAGCACAGCATGCTCTAGAAACATGCGTTTATATCGTGCTAAAACCCAACGACCTCAAAATGACTCTGTTGGGGCATTTCACCCCATACGAACAGAGACGATTGTTATCGTCGTCGGGAAATTGCGCGCTGGCGTCGGATGGCATTATCTGCAGTGGTGATGATCTTTACGAACTGCATCTGCCTCTCCTTTCACCTATCGCCGGGCGCAATTCTAATATCGTAAACGGTACCTTTTCTTCGGTAAGCGGTTGTATTTCCGTCTCCGTTTTCGATGGTCGCTATATTACGCTAAAGTGCCCGCAGCACAAGCGACAAATTCAAATTTCTGAAAAGTTTTTTCATTACTTTGTGAAGCGTGGTGCAAATACGCTCCGTTCCTGCGACAATACGCTCAGTTACTGGTTGATGGTTATAACGTCTGAAACAATTTCGAAACGAAAGGCGCGCTTTTATGCAAACTTACGAATCGGACACCAATATCGGAAGCATTAAGATTCTCGCCGTCGACATGGACAAGACGCTGCTCACCGACAAGCGCGTGTTGCCGCAGGGTCTTGATGAGCGCCTGGACAAGCTCGCCGACGCAGGCATTGTATTCTGCCCCGCCAGCGGACGCCCCGCCCCCAAACTCGAGGAAATGTTCGAGAGCATTAAGAACCGCCTTGCTTTTTGTCCCGACAACGGAGCCTGCGTCATCTATCGCGGCAGCTATATCTATAAGAGCAACATCGATGTGGCGCTGTATCAGCAGGTGCTCGCCCGTGCCTCGGAGGACCCGCGTGCTGTTCCCGTCTTGTGCTGCTACGACGAGTTCTATGTGCTCGCCCGCGACCATCAGTACCACGACGAGATCAGCGTGTACTACAACACGATCAACTACGTCGATAGCTTTGAGGGCCTTGATATCGAGTCCAACAAGATTTCGATCTTCTTCCCCGCCTACGATGCCGAGCCAGCGTTTCGCGAGGACTACAGCCCCGAGTTCTCGGACAAGCTCTACGTCACCAACGCCGGGCGCGAGTGGATCGACTTCATGAACCTGGGCGTCGACAAGGGGTCGGGCGTCGCGCACCTGTGCGACCACCTGGGCATCGATATCGCCGACGCCGCCGCCGTGGGCGACACCTACAACGATATTCCCATGCTCGAGCGCGTCGGGCATAGCTTTATCGTGGACAATGCCGAGGAGCACATGAACGCGCATGCCAAGTGGCGCATTCCGAGCAACAACGACGGGGGCGTACTGACGCTCATCGACGCCATCCTGGCGGCTCGGTAGCCGTCCCATCGGGCCTGACCGGGCGGCACGGGATAACTTTTCGCTCGGTCAGGTCCTGCGCAAGACGAAAGCCACATTAAGTGGCTTTCTTTGCGTGCGGAATCTACGAAAAGTTAACCCGTGCCGCCCGGCCAGGCCCTAGGTTTACTTTCCTGCCGCCAAGATGGCGTCTTGAGTGTCTAGATACTTAGCTGAAATGATTTGAGCAGAGGGGAGCTCCTTGTTGGGAGGGGCTCCCCTCTGTTTTGGTTACTGTGGGACAAATTAATCAGTAGTGTTTGTCCCAAATCTTAAGTATGTGGGGGCTTGCGTCTTGGGCGAGCTTGCCTTACGGAGTGCTTCCCTATTTCGCGTCGGCCCAGGTTATGCCGGTGCTGGCTTCGGC